>CAZTCA010000024.1:8945-15987 GCA_964612405.1 uncultured Pseudomonadota bacterium | reverse complement strand
GACTAAAACAAATGAGTCGCCATAACGAACCGTTACCGATCCGTGCGCCTGCTTTGCCAGCAGACCTGTTTCGATCGTAAGTGTACGACCCCCCAATTCTGTTTGTACAGAATAGACCATATTTACCTTCTTTCGTTTTTTGCTGGATTTATTGGAGAACTAGCTTGGGACTGATAACTTTCGACAACACACAAATTTTTTGTATTATTGTTGGAAATTATCAGCCAGTACCTTGGTGCTATTTCCTCAACCCCAGCGTTTCAATTAACTTCTGATACCTTGCGGCATCTTTCTTTCTCAAATGACCCAAAAGACTTCTCCTTCGTCCGACCATCTTCAGAAGGCCCCTTCTAGAGCTGTGATCTTTTACATGACCACCTAAATGTTTATTCAGCTCACCAATACGTTCTGTCAAAAGCGCAACCTGCACATCCGCAGAACCCGTGTCCTTATCGTGGCCACAGAATTTCGATATAATCTCTTTTCTCTTTTCTATTAGCAATGTCATAAATCGAGTGGGTGACTATCATGGGGATAAGGGTTTGTAAAGTAGAAATTTCATTAAGTTTTTTGGCGTCTTCTATTTTGAAATCCCCGCAGGCCATCCGCCTCAGCTCAGTCACATGTCCACCGCAACCAATAACCTCACCTATGTCTCTCGCCAGGGCCCTGATATATGTCCCTTTTGAACAGTTGATCTTGAGGGTTAATAATGGACAACTCCATGATATTATTGATATATTACTTATTTGTACCTGTCTGGGGGGCATCTCTACTTCGATGCCCTTTCTCGCAAGCTTATACAGAGGCCTGCCCTTATATTTTATGGCTGAGTATTTTGGCGGAACCTGTTCAATCGTCCCCTGAAACTTCTTCAAAATATCTTCAATCTCGATATTATTTTTTTCCGGCACATCTCTTTTTGAGATCACTTCCCCTTCTGCATCGTCCGTATCCGTATTCTCTCCAAACTTGATTGTGACTAGATATTCCTTCTCTGATCCGATCACTTTATCTGACATCTTCGTGGCTTTTCCTATCAATATAGGCAGAACTCCGCTTGCAAGGGGATCAAGAGTTCCTCCATGGCCAACCTTTTTGACCCCGGTGATTCTCCTGACCCTATCCACAACGTCATGTGACGTCATGCCGACAGGTTTATCGACAATTAGTATTCCGTCCATATCTAGTGCGTTAGTTGAAACTTAGAGTAAATGTTTTTGCACTTCATCAAAGACTCGTTCCTTAATTTCGGCTAAATTTCCTTCCGGGGAACATCCCGCGGCATGACTATGACCACCGCCTTCAAATTTCTTGGCGATCTTTTGGACATCTACCTTATCTTTCGATCTGAAGCTGACCTTCCATTTTCCGTCTTTTAGCTCCCTGAATAATATCGCGACCTCAACCCCCTTAATCGAGCGTGGAAAATTAATAAACTCTTCTGCCACATCCAGCGGGGCATTGGCATCATCCAGCATCTGTTGTGTCAGAACGATCCAGGCAACCTTGCCATCTGCGGAGTGGTCAAATGTCCCCAAAACCAACCTTAACAATTTCATGTACGCCATCGGATCAGATTCATGAAGTTCTACTGTAATTCTCCATGTGCTTGCGCCCGCGTCCATCAACTCTGCCGCATCTCTCATCAATTTGGCGGATGTATTTGAATATCTGAAAGATCCCGTATCGACAATAAACGTTGTGAGGATCAGCGTTGCGACATCGGGTGTAATTTTGACCCCCATCTCCTTGAGTATGTCATATACGACTTCTCCGGCCGCCGCCGCAGTTACATCTACACATGATATATCAAAGTCTGCCCCACTCTGTTCGTGGTGATCGATCAATATAACTTTTCCGGTGCGTTCCTTCGTGAGATCGGCCGCCTCTCCGCCAACCCTTTTCAGATCTGCACAATCAACGAGTATAGTCACATCAAACAACATCCCCTCAGGAATCTTCGTGACCATCTCTTTTGAGCCGGGGAGAAATTCAAGATTATATGGAACCTTGTTAGCATTGAACATCACCGCATTTTTGCCGCCCAGAGATTCTATCCCCCTTGCAAGGGCGATTGTGGAACCGATCCCGTCCCCGTCCGGATGCGAGTGGCTTGCGATCAGGAAATTCTTTCCCGATTTTACCGTATCTATGAATTGTTTATATTTTCCCATAATCTAATTGTCCTTATGAATCTCGTCTATGATTTCATCTATCCTCTTGGCGTTCTCCATCCCCTCATCCGGATAGAATTCAAGCTTTGGAGTGAGTCTAAGAGAGAGTTCGGTGGCAATCACGCGCTTTAGATCTTTTTCTATATCTCTCAGCGACTGTAAACACTTCTTCTGTTTCTTTTCGTCGCCATCAACATAAAAGTATATTCTGGCAATGCTGAAATCTTTTGTGAGAGTTGCTCTGGTGAACTGAACCCTTTCAAGGCGTTCGTCATCCATGTTCTTATAGATATAATCCACGAGCGTCTGATAGATCTGCTTTGCGATGCGATCATTTCTATTATATGGCAGATTCTTCATCTCAAGTCCTCATGTCCCCAAGTCTTCAAGTCAACAAGTCTGCATATCAGTTTCTGACTTGACGACCTGATGACTTGCAGACATGTAGACATGTAGACATAAAATCACAGCTTCTGAGCAACTTCTTCAATGATATACGCCTCAAAGACATCCCCAACCTTTATGTCATTATATTTCTCAAGCGCAATGCCGCACTCGAGGCCTTCTTTCACCTCTTTGGCATCGTCTTTAAATCTCTTCAGAGACGAAAGCTTGGCATCTGTAATCACGACGCTGTCTCTGACCAGTCTCACCTTTGCGGTCCTGACTATGCGCCCGTCTTTCACAATTGATCCGGCAATTGTCCCAACCTTTGATATGCTAAAGACCTGTCTTACCTCGGCATGACCGATTATCTTCTCCACATGGAGAGGCGCAAGCAGGCCTTCAAGTGCATTTCTAATATCATCCACTAATTCATAGATGATGGAGTATCTTCTGATCTCAATTTTCTCGCGCTCTGCGATTTCTGTAACGCCCTGCCCCGGTACAACATTAAAACCGATAACAATCGCGTTTGTCGCGGACGCTAGCATCACATCGCTCTCTGTGACACCGCCAACACTGGCATGAACAACCTTCACCTTCACTTTTTCGGACGGAATATTGATCAGCGCGTCTTTTACCGCTTCCACAGAGCCATGAACGTCTGTCTTTAGTACAATACTCAACTCCTGAACATCTCCGGACTCAACCTGTTTGTGCAGATCTTCAAGCGAGACTCTTGCCAATTTTCCAAGCTCTGACTGTCTGTTTCTATCAGTCCTCGTCTCGCTCACCATTCTTGCAAGCTTGTCATTTGATACCTCTTGAATCTCATCGGCCGCGCCCGGCACACCGGACAGACCTACAACTTCAACCGGCTCTGAGGGACCTGCAGATTCTATCGGATCCCCTTTATAATTATAGAGGGCCCTGATCTTTCCATAATGAAGGCCGCATATCACAGACATTCCGACCTTGATCGTCCCTTCTTTGACGAGAACTGTTGCCAGAGGGCCTCTGCCTTTGGACAATTCCGACTCCACAACGGTGCCGTGCATGGCCGCGCCGGGGTCCGCCTTCAGCTCCATCATTTCTGCTTGAAGGAGAATCATCTCGAGCAAGTGGTCAATTCCATCTCCGGATTTTGCAGATGTATTGACACAGATCGCATCGCCGCCCCAATCTTCAGGAATGATATTATACTCCGATAACGATCTCTTCGTCTTTTCAATATTTGCATCAGGCTTATCAACTTTGTTGATCGCGATGATCATTGGAACATTGGCGGCTCGTGAGTGGTCAATCGCCTCTTTTGTCTGAGGCATGACACCATCATCCGCGGCAACAACGATGATGGCAATATCGGTGACTTGTGCACCCCGTGCCCTCATTGCTGTAAATGCCGCGTGACCCGGCGTATCAATAAAAGTAATTTTTCCTTTAGGCGTTGTCACAACATATGCACCGATATGTTGCGTGATGCCGCCCGCCTCGCCTGAGGCAACGCTGGCTTTTCTAATATAATCTAGAATTGATGTCTTTCCATGATCAACGTGGCCCATGACAGTGACAACCGGCGCACGATTTGCCGATTTTTTATCACGCTTTTTTCCCGCATCCTCAATGACCTTCTGCTCTTTGAAAGCGACATGCTCTACTTCCCATTCAAAGTCTTGAGCGACGAGCGTCGCCGTTTCAACGTCTATATTTTGATTCACTGTCGCCATCACTCCAAGGGCCATTAACTTCTTTATAATCTCGGCGACCTTGATCCCCATTATCTTGGACATCTGTGCTACTGAAATCGTCTCTTCAATCTTCAATACCCTCTTCGAGGCCTTTGTTTCGGTGACTTGTGTCTTCTTGAATGTTTTTCTGTCTGGCTTTCTCTTTCTTGGTGTCGGCCTGAAGACACGTTGACGCTCTCCGGCACCAAAAGATGACTCGGTCATCTCTGCCAGCACAACATGCTTGAGACCACCGGCCCTCTTGATATCCTCAAACTCCATCTCGGCCTTGGTGAGTTTCTTTTTGACAGCCTTTTTAAATTTATCTTCAAAAGCTTTAGGTATGATGACGGGTTTTTTTATTTCTGGCTTGGCTTCTTCCTTCTTTGCCTCTTCGGCCTTTTTCTCTTCTGCGGTCTTGGGAATTGTATCTTCCTGTGTGGAGATTTTTTGATCCCCGGTCAAAACACCTGTCGGGGCGGCTTGAGTTTGCCCCGCTTCGGTCTGAGCAGCCTCTTCAACCTGAGGTTCCGGCGGCGGTGCCGGATCTTCCGTTTTGGCGCGGCGCCTGATGACTGTCTTTTTTACTCTTTTTTCTACAATTTCCGGCATGTTTTTTAGTCATGAGTCATGAGTTATGAGTTATGAGTCATGAGTTATATATTATAAAAATAAATAAAACTTAATTCTTACTCCTTAATCCTTTTTCTCTTTTCCTTCATCCGAATTTTCATCCAGCGTTTTTTCGTCGGCAACTGTATTAGCAGTCTCAGCCGTTTCAGTTGTTTCAGTTGTTTCAGTTGTTTCAGCAGCTTTGGCTGCTTCGGCGGCGGCCTCTGCAGCAATCTTCGCCTCTGCTTCCTCTTCCGCTTTGGCCTTGGCATTTGCTTCAGCTACTCTTTTCGCCTCTACTGCGGCTTGCCTATCCTCTTCAGCCGCCATTTCTGCAATCATCTCGGCAGAAGTCACACCCTTTTCGACCCCCTCGAGCGCCTTCTTGTAGATATTCTTCATGCTGTCCGCATTCATCCCTGAAAGCTTAAGGAACTCTTCTTCCTTCGTCTCTGCAATGTCCTCATACGTCCTGTAACCATTGCCATGGAGAATCAATGCGATGCTATCGTCAACGCCCAACACTTTAGACAACACTGTCTTGTGGCGTGAAGTTAATTCATCAACCGTCTTTTCATTGAAAACATCAATGTCCCATCCAATTAACTGTGCCGCCAGTCTGACATTCTGGCCCCTCTTGCCGATAGCAAGCGACAGCTGATCATTGGGCACCACAACTTCCATCTTCATATCCTTGTTTTTGATCACAACACGTGTGACTTCGGCCGGCGCAATAGCATTACATGCAAATCTTGCCGGGTCTTCATCCCACTGGACGATATCAATCTTTTCGCCGCGAAGTTCCTGAACAACCGCCTGAACTCTGGAACCCTTTCGGCCGACGCAGGCACCGACAGGATCGACATCTGAGTCTCTTGAATAGACTGCGATCTTCGTTCTTGAACCTGCCTCGCGGGCAACGTTCTTTATCTCAACGATCCCCTCGTTAATCTCCGGAACCTCCATCTCAAATAACTTTTTCACAAACATGGGATGAGACCTCGAAAGAATAACCTGAGGACCCGCACCGTGAGCCAGCTCAAGAAAATATCCCTGAAGCCTTTCGCCGTTTTTATAACGTTCTCCGGGCTCCTGCTCTTTCTTTGGAATTGCGGATTCTGTGCGTCCGATGTCTACAATCACATCACCGTTACGCTCCGTGCGCCTCACAACACCGGTAATCAACTCGCCAATCCTGTCTTTGAATTCGTTAAAGATAATCTCACGCTCGGCATCACGGAGTTTTTGCACGATCACCTGTTTTGCTGATTGCGCGGCGATGCGGCCGAAGCTCGCGTCCAGCTTTACGCCAATACTGTCTCCGTTCTGTGCGTCCGGGTCGAGCTTCTTGGCCTCGTCCATGAGCATCTCTGTATATTTATCCTGAATCTCCTCAACAACGGTCTTGAATTGGAAGAGTTCGATCTCACCGTTTTCTTCATCATAGTGAGCCTCCATCTCGCCAAAGTGACCCCACTTCTTACGTGCGGCTGTGAGGATTGCGGCCTCAACCACCTCTATCAGTTTTTCTCTGGGTATATTCTTCTCTTTCGAGATTGCATCTAATACCCTGTCTAAATCTTGGAACATTCCTGCCATAAACTTCTCCTTCTATGTTTTCCCCTCAAGTTTCGCCTTTGCCAGTTTATCAACTGGGACCCTGTATTCAACTCCATCAACTTTAATCAAAATATTGTCACCATCTGCGCCGAGCAGTTCTCCATAATAATTCCTTCTGTCGTTGACCGGCTCTTTCGTCTTGATGCGCGCCATCTGACCCTTAAATCTAACAAAGTCATCAATCTTCCGAATCGGCCTGTTGGGGCCCGGTGACGAGACCTCCAGAACATACTTCTGTGGAATGACATCTTCCACATCAAGAAGGCTGCTGATCGATCTTGAGGCCTTGGCACAGTCAGCAATCGTTACCTGGCCCTCCTGTCTTTCAATGTAGAGCCTTAAAACCCAACGGCCATCCTCGTTAAGACATTCACCGTCTACAAACTGATAACCCATCCCTGTCAGGGTTGAGGCCACCAAATTCTCCACCTTATTTATAACTGCCCTTGAATCCATAGTCAGCGTTTTGCAGGACCCCCATAAAAATAGCGAACCGTCGGGTTCACCCCGCGGTGAGCGTGG
>CAZTCA010000024.1:0-8845 GCA_964612405.1 uncultured Pseudomonadota bacterium | reverse complement strand
ATACAATCAATGCGCGTAGCCACAAGCAACATTCTGCAGGACCCCCATAAAAATAGCGAACCGTCGGGTTCACCCCGCGGTGAGCGTGGGGGTTTGGGGGTCATTGCGGAATGTTGCCGTAATACAATCAATGCGCGTAGCCACAAGCAACATTCTGCAGGACCCCCATAAAAATAAAGTGGGCAACATGCTGGCCCACTTTGCTAAAAACACCTATTCGCAAAGCTCGCGGCTAATATACATATCAATCCCCGCTTTGCAAGGTTTTATTTATATTCCGCCTATTTACCCATACGTTCAAGTACCGCTTTAACTATTATCGGCAAGGCTATTGTGGCGTCGCACATGACCTCCGACCACTTGCCTCCGTCATTGGCGGGGATAAACTTTCCCCAGGAGACCCCTTCAGAATAAGTACATCCGGAAAGACCTCCCCAATGTGCCGGCTCGGGGCAGATTCTCACACCATATCTATATCTTGCAAAACCGCCGCCCACTCCCAGACGCTTCTCTATGATATCGCAATATGGCCCCACCTGTTGTGCCCAGTTTCTCGGGACTCCGCCGCCAACGGTAAAGATGCCAAGCTTCTTCTGGTTTGAAACAAGGTCTGTGAAATGCTGAAGATCCAGGAATGGATTAAAGTCAAACTTCCTTTCGTTGTTTAAATCAGCCCTTCTGTTGAATAGCGCAATATCCAAACCCATTTCAGAATCCGTAAATGCCGGAACATAGACCGGAACTTTTTTCTCAAATGCACTCTTGAGTATCGCTCTTCCTCCGACATTTTTTGAAAGGTGCTCACCTATTACTTCATGGATATAGCGACTGCAAAGGACTGTCTCTCTATCAAGGCCTTCCAAAATCTTTTTTACAAGTTGCTCGGTGTCATCCAGGTTTTTTTCCAGCTCCAAGGTGTCATAGACTCTGTCATAGCCTTTATAGTAGAGTTCCTTGTCATTCATCCCGCCTTCATATTTGAAGTGCGTCATCCCTTGAGCTTCTACAAGGCCGTGTGCCATCAGGGCACCCGTTGAGACAATTGCATTCACGAGCCCCTTGTCTATCATGTCACAGATAACCAGGCCCATCTTTGCGACGGTCATTGCTCCCGAGAGCGTCAACACGACAAAACATTCATCGTCTTTCACCATTGTCTCGAAGACATCTGCGGCTTCGCCAAGAGTTCTGCCGCCAAAGGCCGTGTTGGCCATCTGCTTCACCATGTCATTTATTGAATTAACTTTAGATAAATCTATTGACTCCACAGGCTTCAGATTGTCCGAAAACCCGGTTCCTATCGCGCAATCTTTTCTGGTTTCTGCCATGCAAAGTACCCTCCGGCTATCGGCCACCTATAACAAATAGATTTTATATTGCAACCCCCTAATATGTCTATGCGCTTACTTATCAGTCACCATCGCAGACTATGTCGGAACATCCACACCTTCAGACTCGGCTTATGCCATTGCCGTCGCATGATCATGGGGCTTGACAGATTGGGCGGGCAGACTGTAGAAACCGCACAACTATGGATAATATCGGCAAAAAATTCACTAACCTGATAGAAATCATGAAGCGGTTGCGTGGGCCCAACGGCTGTCCGTGGGACAAAGAACAGACCATGCAGAGCGCGTCTCCTTACATGCTCGAAGAGACATATGAAACTCTCGAGGCAATTGATAAGGGAGATCCGAAGGAAATCCGTGAAGAACTCGGCGATCTTCTGCTGCAGATTGTCTTTCAATCGCAGATAGCATCTGATGAGAAGATCACAAATATCGAAGAGGTTATAGACAGCATTTCTGAAAAACTGATCCGTCGCCACCCGCATATATTTGGCGACGAAAAGGTCGACGGCACATGGGGCGTTTTGCAAAACTGGGAGAAGATTAAGAGACAGGAAGGGAAAAAGACCATACTTGGAGGTGTGCCTAAGGCCCTCCCTGCCCTTCTAAAAACATATCGCCTTGGACAAAAGGCCGGTCGTGTTGGGTTTGACTGGCCGGATGCAGAGGGCGTGCTCAATAAAGTTGAAGAAGAGGCTCGCGAGCTACACGAGGCAAACAAGACCAAGGATAAATCCCAAATCGAGCACGAGTACGGCGACCTCCTGATGACATTGGCAAGTCTTGGGAGATTCTTGAAAGTAGATCCTGAGACTGCGCTCAGAAAAGCAACCGATAGGTTTATTAGTAGATTTTCCTGGATGGAAGAGGAGATTAAAAAAGCGGGGCTTGATATTCACAACATCTCTTTTGAGAAATGGGAGGAGTTATGGAACTCGGCAAAGAAAAATTTGTAGCCCTTCTCCTCTCCGGGCTCATATGCCCCGGCGCCGGCCAGATATATCTGGGGAGGAAGCTAAAAGGAGTGTTGATAATCCTTTCAACGCTTGTCCTTTTTCTCTACCCCGTCATTCTATTCTTTGTCTCCGTAATTAGGGCCGCACCCGCCGGCCAACAACTTGACGATGTAATGGTCAGAACGGTCTATCTTTTATCAACCGGATGGGCGGCGCAGGCGAATCTCATCATCAATTGTTTTATCGCCCTGCTCCTGTTATAGGTATATGGGATATTGGAGATCTTGTTAAAAAACGTTGGTCGTTGATCGTTGATCGTTGATCGAAAAGACGTCGATAAACGATAAACCATAAACGATAAACGGCATTTATATGATTGAATGTAACATCGAAAAGAACACCAAGGACTGCACCTGCACCTATTCATGCTCCCGCAAGGGTAAGTGCTGTGAGTGCATACAATACCACAGGAGAAACGGTGAAATCCCGGGCTGTCTCTTTCCAAAAGACGCGGAAAAAACATATAACAGATCCATCTCCTATTTTGTGAAGGTCATGTCAGCAAAAGGATAGACTTACACTCAGACATGGAAGACTCAATTTCTAAACATTTATACCGACCGGTCGGCCCAAAGGAATGGGCAACGATGCTCTGCGCAAAAGGGCTCTGCTATCTGGCAGACAAATGGCCTGATTATTTCATCAACCCCGATGCCACCCCCACAGATCTCTATGCCAGCGCCATGACCCCCAATTTTAACAAACTACACGACCTGATCTATCCCAGATTCTTTGAGAAGATCGCGATCGAATCGACTCATTCAGACAAGATCCGCGAGCTCTCCAAAGAGGCTGTGAT
Organism: uncultured Pseudomonadota bacterium; assembly: GCA_964612405.1. GTDB lineage: Bacteria > UBA10199 > UBA10199 > 1-14-0-20-49-13 > CAZTCA01. The sequence continues at coordinate 5,681 of CAZTCA010000024.1, read as the reverse complement.
TGTTTATATAACCAAGGAAATGGGCCAGCTTGAATATAACTTCTTTAACTATCTCCTTCTTAACGAGCGCCTCCCTCTGGCCAAATTTGTTAACGAACTCTCACTCTGGCAATGGCTCCCCTTTTCTCAGCTCAGGTATATTGCCACTGAACGCGCAAAGAGGTTTGTAAAATACGGCCCCCTGCCCAATCCGGTGAGTTCGGGCTATGTTAAAGGATTGCTTGAAGGGGGAAGCTCTGTCTTCATCCAACTCAGATCCACCACTATCTTCGATGACCTCTATTGGTATGAAAACAAGGCAGACCCTTTGAGGGTGGTCATCGAGGCCGCACAAAAGGACAAGCGACGAATCTATCTGACGCCGCTCGATTTCTTGTGGAACAAACGCCCCGAAGGAAGCGATGGCGTGATTCGCAACATCCTCCCCACCCGAATGAGAAGACTCTTGAGCTTCTGGCGTAACTACAAGAACAGGGCAGTTGTCAAAATTGGCGAACCGGTTGATCTGACGAGTTTTGTTGCCGAGGCCGAAAACATCGACCTGGAAAAGATGACGAGGGGTCTACGAGCCAAACTCCTTGACACTCTTCATCAGGAGAAGAAGGCGACAACCGGCCCGGCGCTGAAACCCAGATCGTGGGTGATTGAACAGGTGCTTGGAGACTCAGAGCTTCAAAAAGTGGCCTATGAGATATCTGCGGAGAGAAACAAGCCAATAGACGACGTAAAGGCCCTTGCCAAAAAATACGCAACAGAGATCTCGGCTGACGTAAGATATAACTATATAGAGGCGGCGCAAAGGATCATGAAGTGGGCGCTGAATAATATATTTGAAGGGATCGTGATAGGTGAGGAGGGTCTGAACAAGGTTAAACAAGTTGCTTCCAAGGCGCCTATTATCTTGACCCCAAACCACCGCAGTCACATGGACTATCTCCTCCTGTCCACAATCCTCTACGATCACAACATCGCAATCCCTCACGTCGCCGGCGGCATCAATATGTCCTTCTGGCCGATGGGACACATATTCAGAAGGTGCGGTGCCTATTTTATCAGAAGAAGATTTGTCGGAAACAAACTCTATCGCGCAACGCTGAAGGCATACCTGAAGATATTACTGCGACAGGGCTATTGTCAGGAACTCTTCATTGAAGGCGGACGCACCCGGACGGGGAAATTGCTGAAGCCCAAAACCGGGATGCTTTCAATGCTCAAAGAGGCCATGGATGAAGGCGCCGCAGGTGAGGCTTATTTTATACCGGTCGCCATCTCCTATGAACAGGCAATAGAAGAATATAACAAAGAGGCAAGCGGAGAGGCCAAGAGAAAGGAACGCACTCTGGATCTTCTCAGGATCAGACGTTTCTTCAGAAGAAAGTATGGCCGCATATATGTGAGTTTTTCGGAGCCCATCCCATATAGCGAAATTGCGGCGACATGCACAAAAGAGAATGCCGTACAAAGAATGTCTGAAATGATCATATCGTCCATTAATAGAGAGATGGTTGCCACACCATCCGCCGTTGCGGCAAGCGCCCTTCTCCTTGCGGAGAGACACGGAATGACACACGACCTCTTTCTCAAAAACTGCAAGGAGATCTTGAAGTACCTATCCTACGCCGGCGTTAAATTCTCAAATGCCCTCGAGCATGACACTGAATCGGCCCTCACAATCGCTGTAAAACAATTTGCTGAATCGAAATACATCGAGATCCATGATGAATTTGAACCTGTCTTCTATGAAATCAGGGTCAGCAAAAGGATCGGTCTGGATTTCTATAAAAACACAATTATAGCCTTCCTCACACCCCCTGCCATATTGGCGTCCATCCTTGCCAAACAGACCCCTCCGGAAAAGATTCAGGAGACCTACCTTCTATGCAAACAACTCTTCAGCTATGAATTTCCGCAAGGCGGGGAATCTGACACCACACATGAAATTGAAGGGATACAGAACTATTTTAATTCTGAAGACGTCTTGAAAAATATGCCAAGACTCGATGTCTATAAAAAATCCCTCACAAACTACTTTGAGGCTTATCTGGTCGCACTCATGACGTGCAAAGGTGTCAACTCCGCAGAGGAACGTTCATTGATTAAGAAGATGATCAGCCTTGGAAGGCATCTGTCATTACTGGGTCGTGTCACAAGGCAGGAGGCAATATCCGGACCCCTGTTTCAAAGTGCCATCCTAAGCCTCACAAGTCTTGGACTGCTCAAGAAAGAACTCGACGATAAAGGTAGAAATATCTACTCATGGACCAACAAAACAGATCTCTTTGGGAAACTTAAACAAGAACTTGAAGAGTTGTGTTGAACTATCTATTTTTCCACAACAGGATATTTAAAGGTGTACTTTCGCTGTCTAGCACGGATCTTGACTGCGCAGAAGTCATCAAATAACATGGAGATTAGGTGCCTGTTTTTTGGGCATTCCGGATTGATGACAATATTCTTGCACGTGAGGGGCTCGGAGGAGTGTTATCCACAAACTTGTCCACAGCTTTTTTCCTCATAACTGATCTCGAGTAGAGTTGCATCGTTGAACTAACCCTCAATGCAAGGCCCGGATACAAAAAGATAGGCTGACCATACTCCGCTTCTGAAGATTTTGACTTGGATTTTTTGGCCTTCTTCATGCCCCATGTTTAGCCCAGAAGCCCTGTATCCGCAAGGAATTTCAGACTTGAGAGTATTTTTTGCTTTGATATTCAGGGGCGCTTGTGGTAGCCCAGTCCCCCTCTGTCGGTTAGACCAGTTTTGTCAGTTAGTCAGTTTGGCCAGTTGTGTCAGTTAACGGACTAAACTAACTAAACAGATCTAACTGGCTTAACGGACAAAACTGAAATAACTGACTCAACTGAACTAACTGAACTAACGGAGGAAACATGTCAGGTCATTCAAAATGGGCAACAATTAAACATAAAAAGGGGGCTGCTGACGCAAGACGCGGCAAACTCTTTTCTAAGCTGATTAAAGAGATCTCTGTCGCCGCAAGGATGGGCGGCGGTGACCCTGAAAAGAACCCCCGACTGAGAACAGTCATCGAAAAGGCAAGAGGCTCTAACATGCCTAACGACAACGTCACTCGTGCTATAAAGCGCGGGACCGGTGAATTAGAGGGCGTGAATTATGAAGAGATTTGTTACGAAGGTTACGGCCCGGGCGGCATTGCAATGTTGATTGAAGTCATGACCGACAACAATAAAAGAACCGTTGCCGAGCTGAGGCATCTTCTGACCAAGAGCGGCGGAAGTTTGGGCGAGACCGGTTGTGTGGCATGGATGTTTAATAAAAAAGGGGTTTTAACCTTTGATGAAGGGGTGAATGAAGAGAAGCTGATGGAAGTCGCAATTGATGGCGGCGCCGAAGATATAGACGGAAATTCTGTTACAACGACGGTTGAATCATTTGAGGCCGTCAAAAAGGTGTGTGAAGATGCCGGCCTGAAACCCATTGAGGCGGGTATACAGATGGTCCCGCAAAACACGATAAATCTCGAAGGCTCCACTGCGGAGAAGATGATTAAATTGATGGAGGCAGTCGAGGATCATGAAGATGTGCAAAACGTCTACGCAAATTTTGACATCGATGCCAGTGTGCTGGAACAGTTAGCTTGAAGACGGTTTAGTCAGTTGAGTCAGTTGTTTCAGTTTTGTCCGTTAAGTCAGTTAACAGACTAAACAGGCCTAACGGGCCAAACTGGCAAAACAGAACAAATGATTATCCTAGGAATTGATCCAGGGAGCAGAACGACAGGTTATGGCCTGATCAAGAAGGACGGCCGCAATCTGATCCATGTGGATAATGGTATCATCTCCCCTCCCGGTAAAAAACCCCTCTCTGAAAAACTGCAATTAATATCTCAAAGGCTGGTAGAAATTATCAAAGAATATAAACCCACAGTCGCCGCGATAGAAGAGGTCTTTGTTGCAAACAACGCCAGAAGCGCTCTCCTTCTTGGCCACGCGAGGGGTGTTGCGATGCTCGCCGCCGCAAATGCAGGGCTTGAGGTTTATGAGTATAGTGCCCGCACAGTAAAACAGGCCCTTGTCGGATACGGAAACGCGGATAAGAATCAAGTCGCCCAGATGGTCAAGATCACGCTCAAACTCCCAGAAGTTGCCGCAGAGGACGCCGCAGATGCGCTTGCTGTCGCGATTTGCCATGCACAGACTCGCTTGCCCCGAGCATAGTCGAGGGGTTCGTTGGTGCGTTAGTGCGTTGGTTCGTTCGTAACTACTTTATTGGATTAGGGGGACTTCGTCTTCTTTGGGAGCTGGTTCAATTGCAGGCACGTTTGATTCGCCGATGGCAGTCAACTTTGTCTCAAACTTATCAAGCCTTTTACCGGCATCGTCATAAGCACCTTGAGCATTTTTGAGATGTGTGCCAACCTTTTCATATACCCTTTTCACATCTCCAAAGGTCTTGTTCAGTTGTTCTAATTTCCCGAAGATCTCCTGCGCCTGCTCGGCAATCTTCATCCCCTTGAGCCCAAACGCAATTGTCTGAAGATAGACATAGAGAGTGTTTGGAGAGACCGGGAAAACCCTTCTTTTTGTAGCATGCGGCCAGAGCGACTCGTCCGCCGAACTGCTTACGAAAAGCTCATAATAGATATTTTCGGAGGGTATATACATGAGGGCAAACTGATATGTCCCCTCATCCGGCCTGATATATATTGCCACGTCATCTATGTGTTTCTTGAGCGCGGAAACAAATGCCCGTCTGCTGGTCTTTTTGGTTTCGTCGTTCGTTGCCTTGCAGTATTCCTGATATTGATCGAGCGGAAACTTAGAATCTATCGGCACCAGCCGGCCGCCGATTGTGACCACAGCATCCACCCTCTCACCGTCCTTGAACGAATATTGCGGTACATACAACTTGGAGGGCATCATCTCTTCCAAGAGTTTTTCCAGGAGAATTTCGCCGAAACCACCCCTGAGTTTCGGGGCCTTCATTATGTCACGAAGCTCTGCCACAGGCACTAGCGCCTCGCCCACCTTGCCGAGCGATTTTTGAACTTCTGAGATAACGCGAGCCGCGCTGTCAAGGCGGTCATCCATCGCTTTGCGTGTCTCCCCGATTGAGCTCGATTGGTGTTGGATATCGCTCTTCAGTTGATTCCTGAGATCGGTCATTGAGCTGTTGATCTGTTCACGAAGAGATTCAACCTGTTTCTGAAGAAGTATCGAAGAGTTGTCGGGCTCTTTGCGCCTGATAGTGAAGAATAAAACAAAAACCGCCGCCAAAACAGCCGCCAAACCAATGATAATCAGTGTTTCCATGGACTATAGATCTAACTGATTTATGGGCTTGAAGCAAGAACAATCAGTCCTCTTCGGTGTCTCGGAAATTGATGGCTTTGGCCATCCACGGCATGAGTGCAAAGGCTGGGAGGGCCATCACAAATGTGAACGCGAAGAAAGATGCATAGCCCATTGAGTATGCCCCAAAGCCGCCGATAAATCCTGCGATTGATCGCGTGAAGCTGAAGAGTGCGCTGAAAATTGCATATTGAGATGCGCTGTATTCTTTTCTGCAGAGCCGCATCAAAAATGCCACGAATGCGGCGGAACCAAGTCCGCTTGAAAAACTCTCAAAGACAGAGGCGCCATAAACTGCATATTTTGTGACTGACGGAAGCGCGGCCGCCGCGTAACCTAGATTGGATATGG
>CAZTCA010000023.1:0-16580 GCA_964612405.1 uncultured Pseudomonadota bacterium | reverse complement strand
ACATGGAAAACAATAGATCACACTGCCGTGGGTGTCAAGTGCATAAGCATTATATCATATTCCTCTTCATCGGCGGTTTTGTCGTGGCACTCGCCATGCAGAGGTGGAATCTTCACAAGAGGATTGCCCTTAGACTTCTGTTGATGTTTGGAGTCCACCCAAAAGGCATTCTACTCGGCTTCATGGTTACTACGGCGTTTTTGTCCATGTGGATTTCAAATACCGCAACCACCATGATGATGCTACCGATAGTTCTGGCGATTATTTTCAGTCTTGAAGAGAGCGTTGGCGAAAAGGCGCTCAAGAAGTATGGGATAGGGGTTCTATTGGGAGTGGCCTATAGCGCATCAATCGGCGGAATAGCAACATTAATAGGCACGCCTCCAAACCTATCCTTCATCAGAATTTTGCAGATTAATTTTCCGAATGCGCCGGAGATAACGTTTGCAAACTGGATGTTTTTTGCACTTCCAATTTCCATTGTTTTATTGTTGCTCGTTTGGTTTTTTCTGTCGCTTATTTTCTGCCCCAAGGGAGATGTTTTTAAATTCAACTCGGATATTCTCAAAGATCAGTATAAAAAGCTGGGGCCGGTTTCGTTTGAAGAGAAAGTCGTGCTGATAGATTTTATCCTTCTTGCTGTGTTGTGGATATTCCGCGCCGACATCCAAATAGGTGGTTTCACAATTCGTGGTTGGTCCAATATCTTCCCCAATCCGGATTTTTTCAACGATGGAACCGTTGCAATTGCTATGGCCACTATTTTATTTCTGATTCCATCCAAACAGAAGACACAAGTGATGGATTGGGACACGGCCGCCAAACTTCCGTGGGGGATTGTCCTTCTGTTCGGTGGTGGTTTTGCATTGGCAACCGGTTTTAAAGAATCCGGTCTATCCTTGTGGATTGGAAGTCAGCTTCAGGTGTTGAGTAGCCTACACTCCATAGTTATTGTGATAGGCATCTGTCTTATATCCATGTTCCTTACGGAATTGACGTCTAATACGGCAACCGCCGAGATGATACTCCCTGTGGTGGCAGGTCTTGCATTTATTTTAAAACTCAATCCGCTTCTCCTGATGATTCCAGCCACACTGTCTTGCTCGTTTGCTTTCATGCTTCCGGTGGCCACGCCCCCCAATGCAATTGTATTTGGTTCGGGACGACTGCATGTCTCGGACATGGCAAAGACCGGAATCGTTATCAATTTTGTGGGCATCATACTCATCACCTGCGCGGTCTATTTCCTGGGCAAGGTCGTATTCGGAATAGATATCGCCCAATTCCCAAGCTGGGCGGGTTAGGGCCGAACGAAGGGTAAAATCCTCGGCATTGCGACCTCGGCATTGCGACCCTTGACTTCCCGCCCCGATTCCTATAACAGTAAAAAACTCAAACAATAATAAGGGGTTTATATGTCCGATCAATACACTGAACAACGTAAAGAGACCGTGGATAGGCTGAGGGCGGAGGGGGTCAATCCATATCCAAACGAGATACACGTTACAAAGACTGCTCGTGAGATCCGTGCCGAATATGATTCTAAATCAAGGGAGGATTTTGAGAAGAATCCGACGCCTGATTTTGCAATCGCAGGGAGGCTTATGGCCGTCCGCCTCTTTGGAAAAGCCGCATTTATCCAGATTCAGGATCGCACCGGCAAACTGCAGGTCTTTGTGGAGAAGAATTCAATATCTGAAGATAAATTTAAACTCTTCAAGTCAAATTTTGAGGTTGGTGACTTTGTCTGGGTGAACGGAAATGTCTTCAGGACCAAGACAGAGGAGTTGTCACTTCACGCAAAAGATATAAAACTGGTCACTAAATCCGTGAGACAACTTCCGGAGAAGTGGCACGGGCTTACGGACGTTGAAACAAGATATCGTCAGAGATATGTTGATCTGATTGTGAATGAGCAGGTGAAGGAGACTTTCAAGAAGCGTTCGCAGATCATTCAGACGATCAGAAATTTTCTGGTTGAAAGAGATTTCTTTGAAGTTGAAACGCCTATGATGCACACAATCCCCGGTGGCGCAATGGCCAAGCCCTTTTGCACACACCACAACGCGCTCGACATGGATCTCTTTCTCCGCGTTGCTCCGGAGCTTTATCTCAAGAGGCTTGTTGTCGGCGGCATGGAACGTGTTTTTGAGATAAACAGAAATTTCAGAAATGAGGGGATTTCAACTCAGCACAATCCGGAATTTACAATGCTCGAGTTTTATATGAGCTATGCGACATATGAAGACCTGATCAAACTCACGGAAGAGATGTTGCACAGACTGGCAACCGAAGTCTGCGGGAAATCGATTGTTAAATATCAAGATGTGGAGTTGGATTTCACGCCGCCATTTGCCCGTTTCACGATGAAGGATTCTCTCATGAAGGTCGGAAAAGTTCCGGCAAAGGTTTTGGAAGATAAGAATGAGGCCCTGAAATATGCCAAGAGTCAGAATATCGAGCTCAAGAAGAAAGATGAAGGAATGGGAGCGATCCTTGCGGAGATTTTTGAAGCGGTTGTTGAAGAGCGCTTGATTCAACCCACATTCATAACCGAATATCCGACCGAGGTTTCTCCTCTTGCAAGGAAAAATGATCAAAATCCCGATGTCGTTGACCGTTTTGAATTGTTTGTTGCGGGCAGAGAGATTGCGAATGCATTTTCGGAGCTGAATGATCCCACAGATCAGGCAGAGAGATTCAAGGCGCAGGCTGCGTTGAAGAGCAGGGGCGATGACGAAGCGATGTATTTTGATGAAGATTATATCCGTGCCCTTGAATATGGAATGCCGCCGGCCGCGGGAGAGGGGATTGGAGTTGATCGTCTTGTGATGCTTCTGACCGATTCACCGTCAATCAGAGATGTGATATTATTCCCGCTTCTGAAGAAAGAAGTGTAAGACTTAAACACTTATGTGCTAATAAATGTCAGCGTCTTCATTCATTGCCAAAAGATATTTCAAAGGGCGAAAGAAACTTTTCGTCTCCTTCTTAAGTTTCATCGCAACCACCGGTGTCTTTCTGGGCGTATTTTCGCTGGTCGTTGTCATGTCTGTCATGCTCGGTTTCAGCAAGGATGTTGAAAAGAAGCTCCTCGGTTTCAACGCACACATAGTTATTGAGGGTGCAACCGGCGAATTTACTCAGGACGACAATGTCAGACTGGCCATGGATATTGTTGAAGGAGAGGGGATTGCAGAAGTCGTCGGATCTCGTGGAAAAGTTTCTCAAGGGATCAAGATCAGGGGAATGGATAAAGAAGATATCCCAAAGATGGACATAGATTTCTACTTTCCGGATGATGTTCCGGAATATTCAGGCGCGATATTGGGGAGCGAGCTTTCGTTCCAGCTTGGCGTTGATCCCGGCAACGGAGATGAGATAAAAATAATCGTTCCAATTGGAAGTGTCGGCCCGACAGGTGATATCGTTCCCAACATGATGACCTTCGGCGTTGGCGGTGCCTTCAGGACCGGTTATTTTGAGCACGACAATAAAGTTGTGATTATATCAAAAAAATCGGCCGTCAAACTTCTCGGCGATAACGCAGTCCGGGCGACACATATCTGGCTGAAAAATTCGGGCGACACAAAGACAATGGCCGCCAAGCTCGCCAAAGAATATCCAAGCTCCAAGGTCTTAACGTGGGCTCAGATGAACAAAAAACTTTTTGCCGCATTGAAGCTGGAGCGTTTTGCGATGACCGGTCTTCTGGTGCTGATCATTATTATGGCCGGCATTTCCATTGCCAGCGTGATTTTTATGTATGTCTTTATAAAGAGAAAAGATATCGCCATGCTCTCCTGCGTCGGTGCTTCAAAGTTTGAAATCAGGAAATTATTTATCAAGATCGGTGCCTATATCGGCATTGTCGGGACTCTTCTTGGACTGATTTGCGGCTTGGCGGTTTGTGTTTATCTTATGCACAACCAGATCATGCTCCCGGAATCATATTATCTTGACTATCTTCCGGTCACAATATCATGGCCGTTTATAATAATTGCGGCCGCGGTTGGTATCAGTTTGTCTATGGCGGCGGCGATTTATCCCGCCATACAGGCATCGCGCATGGATCCGGTCGAGGCGCTTAGGTATGAGTGAAGACCGTTGATCGTTTAGCGTCTATCGCTTATCGATAAACGATAAACATTAAACGATAAACGGCTTAGATATGATTAAACTGCTTTTAAATAAATATTTATTCCTGAAGGGGGCGGGGCGGGCGCTGAAGATCTCGGCCGTTATAACCGTTGTGGGGATTTCCCTGTCCGTTGCGGCTTTGGTCGTCTCCCTTTCAATTGCCGCCGGTTTTGAAGATGCATATAAAAAATCTATTCTAGATTTTAACGCTCATATTATGATGACGAAGGATGACGGTGAAATTTCTGAATACAACGAGCTTTTGAATAAACTCTCCATGTTTGACGGCGTTGTCGGTGCGACCCCGTTTGTTTACAGAGAATCTATGATCATCAAAAAGGGAGTAGTGAAGGGCGCCGTGATAAAGGGTGTGGATTTTGACCGGCTTTTGAGCGTCAGCAATATCAAGATTGAACGTTTTGAAGACGGAGAGAGCGCCTTCAGACATGCAGATGCAATCTTTTTGGGTAAGGCACTTGCGGAGCGTCTCGGCGTGACAGGCCCGACAGATGTGAATCTTCTGGTGGGCAATAATAAGTTCAAAAAGATTCGGGTGACGGGAATTTTTGAATCGGGTTTGTATGATTATGATTCACAGTTTGGATTGATGGGTCTTTCGGATGTCCAGCGTCTCTATGGCATGAAAGATCAAGTTTCCGGCATTGAGGTGAGTCTTTCAGATCCGGACGATGCGGAAGAGATGACAGAAATGATGCGGGTTGAGTTTGACTATCCATATCAGGTAACCAACTGGATTGAGCTGAATGGACCGATATTTGAAGCGGTGAAACTTGAGAAGATCGTTTTTGGAATTATCGTCGGGATGATGGCGCTTGTCGGCATTTTTAATATAATCGGAACGTTGGTGTTGAGAATTTTATATAAACTGAGAGATATATCTGTTCTGAGCGCCTTGGGGCTTGAAGGCCGCTTGATTCGCAGGCTCTTTACCTGTCAGGGAGTGTCGCTTGGTGTTTTTGCGTCGGTGATCGGGGTTTTCCTTGGCCTGACGGCGACGTGGATTATCGGGAGGTTTGAGCTCATCAGGATCGAGCCCGAGATCTATTTTCTTTCGCATCTGCCCATGAAAATCGAATGGTCGATGGTTTCGATTGTTCTTTTGACGGCGGTTTTTATAGCGTGGTTTACCTCCTATCTTGCTTCTGGCAGGATAGCTTCACTCAATATTTCGGAGAACTTAAAATGACATTCACAGTTAAAGATTTACACAAGTCATATGACAAGGGTTCGGCAAGCATTTCCGTTCTGAAAGGACTTTCATTTTCATGTTCGGAGAGCGAGTTTGTCGGGATTTTTGGCGCATCGGGGACCGGCAAGTCGACTCTTCTGCACGTGATTGGCGGGCTTGACAGGCCTGATTCCGGAAGCGTCCTCTTTGACAACGAAGATATTTATAAGAAAAGAGACAAAGATCTGGCAGGATTCAGGAACAGAACCGTCGGGTTTGTCTTTCAATTCTATCATCTCCTGCCGGAGTTTTCAGCCCTTGAAAATGTCATGTTGCCGTGTCTCATTTCGGGGATGGGGAAGGGGGAGGCCACAAGGCTTGCAAAAGAGTCTCTCTCAATTGTGGAACTGGATCACAGGATTTCACATAGGCCTTCAGAGATGTCCGGAGGCGAGCAACAGCGCGTTGCGATTGCCCGTGCAGTTGTGATGCAGCCAAAATTTATCCTTGCCGACGAGCCGACCGGAAATCTTGATGAGGCAACCGGAAACAAGGTATTTGCATATCTTGAACGGTTGCACAAAGAGACAAAGACCGGCGTTATTATGGTTACTCATAACCCAGATCTTCTGAAACACATTCCCAAAAAGTACGAACTCAAATCTGGCGCCCTGGTTTAAATTGTCCGACGGCAGTGGCATGGCGTTCTCCCTAGCATATACAAGCCGAGTCTGAAGACACCAGGGGTCTGACCCCGTTGTGTCCGGCTCCAGCTCCAGACACAAGCGTATGCCACTGCCGTCGGAAGAGCGAACGCAATTGCCTAACGCAGATACCATTACAGACTGTGTCGGGTTATGCTACCGTCGGCTGAATGCACTTCTTGACTTGCGCACCCAATTCTTATAGCCTCCGAAAACTCAGTAAAAACAAGGGGATTCTATATTTGTTCAGGGAGTTAAAAGTTGGCTAGTCTAAGAAAAATCTTATCTACTGCAAGGCTTGTTCTGATTTTGGCAATCGCCTCTATCTTTACGGTCTCTTCTATCTCAAACGCGGCTTCAAACAAGGTGGCCGCAATTGAGGTTTCCGGCAACAGTGCAACTTCAACCGAAACAATTGCCGCCACAATTACAACAAGAAAGGGAGATACCTACAGCCGTGAAAAGATCAACTCAGACATCAAGGCATTGTGGAAACTGGGCCTCTTTAGAGATGTGGAAGTTGAGATGAAAGAAGAGGCCGGCGGAATTGTCCTGACATATATTGTAAAAGAGAAGCCGGTAATTACAAAGATTGATTTTGACGGAAATAAAAAGCTCAAAGACGATGATCTTCGTGAAGAGGTGACCGTTAAGACGTATTATCCTCTCGACGAAAAACTTCTCGCCGAGACACTCACCAAAATCAAAGATGCCTATAAAAAGAAGGATTTTTATCTGGCCTCCGTTGATTATCATCTGAAGGATCTGGAGGGGAATGAGGCGGAGCTTGTATTTGACATAAGAGAAAATAAAAAAGCGATAATCAGAAAGATCGAATTTGTTGGCAACCATGCATTCAAGGATAGAAAGCTCAGAAAAGTAATCAAGACGAAGGAGAAGCATGCCTTTTCATGGTTAAACGGCAGTGGAAAGTTCATCGAAGAACAGCTGGAACAGGATGTGGGGATGCTGACCTTCCACTATCTGCAAAACGGCTACATAAAAGTGAAGGTGGACACGCCCAAGGTGGCGATTACCAAGGACAAGCGGTATATCTTTATCACGTATTATGTTGAAGAGGGGAGTCAATATAAGCACGGGAGCATTGGCGTTGATGGTGACATCCTGACGACGAAGGAAGAGCTGTTGTCAAAATTGAAGGTCGAGTCCGGCAAAATTTATAATCAGAAGACGGTTGAGGAAGATGTAATGGGGTTGACCGATTTTTACGGTGAGTCCGGCTATGCGTTTGTTCACGTGAGACAGAAACTGGTCCCCAATGATAAAGATCTGACCGCAGATCTGACTTATGTTATTAGCAAGGGCAATCGAATCAGAATCGAACAGATCAACATCCTCGGAAATACGATTACAAGAGACAAGGTGGTCAGACGCGAATTGAAGATTAAAGAGGGAGATATCTATAACACGCGTCTGGTGGATCTGAGCCGTCAGAAACTGATGCAGTTGGGCTATTTTGAAGAGGTAAACTTTGCCACACCAAGAGGGAGCAGTGACGATTCTCTTATCCTGAACATCACGGTCAAAGAGAAGCCGACAGGCGCATTCAATATCGGCGCAGGTTTTTCAACCGCTGAAAATTTTATCTTCACCGCATCTATTGTAAAAGAGAATTTCTTTGGTTACGGAATCGGTGGTCAGATCTCGGCGGAACTCTCCAGCCGCCGTCAGCAGTTCGTTCTGGAATTCCGCGACCCATACTTCCTCGATTCGCAGTGGATGTTGTCCGCAAGCGCATATAGGACAATGTACAGGTTCAACGATTTTGATAGAGAGTCATGGGGCGGCACCGTCACGGTCGGCCACAGGATTTTTGACAACTGTTCTGTCAGTCTCGGTTATCAGGTCGAAAGCGTTGTGTTGAATGATTTCAGTCTGACTGTGCCGGAGATCTTCAGACAGAACGCAAGCGGCCTCACCTCCGGGCTTGTTTTCACCGTCGACAGAGACACCAGAAACAACAGGATCTTCCCCACAAAGGGAATGTATCATGCAGTGACTCAGGAGTTTTCCGGCACCAAACTTGGGGGCGATAACGACTTCTACAGGGTGACCGGCAATTCAAGATTCTATTATCCGCTCTTCTGGGGGATTGTGGCGAAAGCGAATGCCAGAATCGGATATATAAAGAGCCTCGGAAGCAGGCCGATACCGCTATTTGAGAGATATTTTACGGGAGGCGTTTTTTCACTCAGAGGATTCCTGCCAAGATCGGTGGGTCCGACATTGCAGATACCGACAGGCCCTGCGGGGGGGGATGAAGAATTTGCCTATGGCGGAAACAAACTCCTGCTTTTCAATGGAGAGATCGAATTCCCGATTTATGATCCGGCCGGTTTGAGGTGGGTCTTCTTTGTGGATGCCGGAAATGCGTTTGCTGAAGATGAAGGATATTCCATCGCCAAGCTCCGTTCGAACTGGGGGCTTGGCCTTAGATGGCATTCTCCGATAGGGCCCTTAAGATTTGAGTGGGGCGTCCCTTTCAGCCGCAATCCGGGGGAAGATAAGGTGGTATTTAACTTTACAATTGGTTCGTTGTTTTGATACAAAACTAGGCCTTAATCTCAATAGGAGGAGATAACTATGAAACACGTATTAGCAGTAGTAATGGCGCTTTTATTGGCAACAGCGGCAACGACCGTATTTGCCAAAGATGAGGCCAAGAGTGACAAGGCTGAATACAAATTCGGCTATGTAAATTTTCAGCAGGCCCTGAATGAAGTGGAAGAGGGGAAAAAGGCAAAGGCAGTACTCAAGACCGAATTTGAAGAGAAGCAGAAGAAGCTCGATGAGATACAGAGAAAGCTTCAGGCGATGAAAGAGGATTTGGAGAAACAGCGCCTGATACTATCCGCAGATGCCCTGAAGGAGAAGGAAGAAGAATACAGAAAGCTGTTTATTGAGCTTCAGCAGAAGATCGCCACGTATAAAGAGGAACTGCAGACCAAAGAGGGAAAGCTCACCTCAGACATCCTGACTATCATTCACTGCATTGTGCAGGATGTCGGAACGGCAGAGGGATATACTATGATCCTGGAAAAATCGCAGGATGTTGTTTTATACTCTCAGGCCGATGCGGATCTGACTGATACGGTCATCAAAAAATATAACAAGCTGAATAGTAAACAGAAGAAAGATCTGCTCAAGAAATACGTGGGAACCGAAAAGTAGAATAATCCAATTATGGACAAGAAACTGCTAGAGATACTTGTCTGTCCGCAGTGCAAAGGTTCGCTTAATGTAGTAGATGGCGGCAGAGGGATTTTCTGTGCCGCATGTCAGCTCAAATATCCGGTCAGGGACGGAGTGCCGGTCATGCTCGTTGACGAGGCGCTTGGCGTCAGCGGGGCACGGGCATCTCACGGAGATCTCTCCATGCGCTCGCATCTTGTTTCGTTCAAGGTGATCGGCGGTCCAAATGAAGGACTCTCTTTTCAGCTGGAGAAACAGACATGCAAGGCCATCGGCCGTTCCATTGACGATCCCAATAAGACACAAATGTTTCAGGTGGAGGTCAATCTTTCACTTGATGAAAGCACGAAGAACCTTGTTCAGAAATATATTCAGAGGCAGTTTAAGAAGCAGGGGCTTGCAGACGCTCAAAGGACAAAGAGCAGTTTCAAGAGGACGTCAGACGTGATCCTGGATGATATGGCGATTTCGCGCCTGCATTGCATGTTGTTTCACAATGCCGCCGGTGTGGGCATTTTAGATATGGTGAGCAAGAACGGGACCTTTGTAAACGGAGAAGAGATTGAGTCGAGACTCCTCCGCAAGGGAGACACTTTAGAAATAGGTGAAACAAAAATAATATTCGAAGGATAAGGATGTCTGCAAGTCGTCATGTCTTCAGGTCAGCATGTCGACAATTAATTGCAGACCTGTAGACTTGATGACTTGTAGACTTGGAGACTTAACATGAAAAGCATGACAGGTTACGGTTCGGCGAATGGCAAGGTCAGAAAAGGGGCAATCTTTGCAGAGGTGAGGTCGGTCAACAGCAGGTTTCTGGATATCAACTGCAAGATCCCACCGCGTATGAATGTCATAGAGCCCAAAATCAAAAAACTTATACAAAATAGTATCTTGCGTGGTAAGGTTGATGTTTACCTTAAAGAGCGCGCAGAGCTGGAACAATCGCTTGAACTCTCTTTGAATCTGAATCTTGCAAAGCAGTATAAGAAATGTCTCACCAAGCTGAAGGAATCTCTGGGCGAAAAATCATATGCCTATCTCCTTGAGGTTGTCGATTTGAAGGACCTGATCTTGTTCAAGGAGAAGCAGGTTGAATATGACAAATTCTGGCCGGGGATCGAGCGCGTGATCAGGCAGGCAATATTCAAATTTGATCTGATGAGAAGACGTGAAGGGGCGAATCTGAAAAAGGATCAGGTGAAGAGGGTTGTGATCCTGTCCAAGAAGATCGTTATAATCAAGAAGAAGGTAAATGTATGGCTCTCCGGATATCGTTCGAAGATAATGGTCTCTATGAAGAGGAACGGTTGTTCAACAAATAGCATAGATCAGGAGAAGCTGGACAATGAAGTTGCAATTGCCGCAGGAAGAGTTGACGTGACTGAAGAGTTGACAAGACTGCAATCCCACATTTCACAATACAAAGGTTTGCTGGCAAAGAAGGGAGCGGTCGGAAGGCAGTTGGATTTTATTATTCAAGAGATGCACAGAGAAATTAATACGCTTGGCAGTAAGGCCAACGACAGCAGTGTCTCAAAACATGTAGTTGAGTTCAAATCCGAGATAGAAAAATTGCGGGAGCAGGTTCAAAATATTGAGTAACTCAGTTTTGTCAGTCAGGTCCGTTATGTCGGTTATGTCAGTTTAGTTAGTTAGGCCAGTTAACAGACTAAACAGACTAAACTGGCCCAACTGGCCCAACTGACTGAACGGACTAAACGGACATGGGTAAACTCTTTGTTATTTCAGCCCCGTCGGGGACGGGAAAAACGACAGTAATCAAAAAGCTATTGAGCGATGTTCCGGGGCTTGTTTTGTCTGTTTCCTCTACAACGCGCAATCTGCGGGGCTCTGAGCGGGACGGTTCAGACTATAATTTCATAACAAAAAATGAATTTGAGAAGATGAAGGGCTCGGGCGAGCTTCTTGAATGGGCTTCTGTTTACGGGGAGTTTTATGGTACGCCAAAAGGGCCCGTGGAAAAACTTTTGAAGGAAGGAAAGAATGTCATTCTGGATATTGATGTGCAGGGCGCGCGTCAGGTTAAAAAAATGTTTCCGGACACGACCCTGATTTTTCTCCTTCCGCCTTCCAAAGAGGAGCTTATCAAGAGGCTGACCGGCCGCGGGACCGATAAAAAAGATGTGCTGGAACTGCGGATCAAGAATGCAGAGAAAGAACTGGCCGAGAAGGATTTCTACGATCATCAGGTAGTAAACGATAATATCGATAATGCAGTAGAAAAAATCGCGAAGATCATTGAACAAAGATTTAACCAACGAACTAACGCACCAACGCACCAACGCACAAAATGCTGAGACTAAACGACGTACTAGATGCCATATCGGCTTATAATCCGGACGCAGATCTGGATGTGATTAAGAAGGCCTATGTCTTTGCGGCGAAGGTGCATCAGGGCCAGACACGTCGTTCCGGAGAGCCATATCTCATTCATCCTTTGAGTGTTGCAGGAATCCTGGTTGAGATGAAGATGGATATCCCGTCGATAGTCACCGCCTTTCTCCATGATACGGTGGAGGATACCGTAACGACCCTGGAAGAAATTGAACAGCTTTTCGGGGAAGAGGTGAGAAATCTGGTGGACGGTGTCACAAAGCTCTCCAAGATAAAATTTAATACCAGCGAACAGAAGCAGGCGGAAAACTTCCGCAAGATGATTATGGCGATGGCAAAGGATATCCGCGTGATCCTGATCAAACTTGCCGACCGCCTGCACAACATGCGCACGCTTGAGCACATGCCGGAAAATAAGATTGAGGAGATTGCAAACGAGACCAGCGACATTTATGCGCCGATAGCAAACAGGCTCGGTATGCAGAGGATCAAGGTGGAACTGGAAGACCTATCACTCAAATATTTGAAGCCGGATGTTTATAAAACAATCGACTCAAGGATCAGCGAGAGACTCTCGAAGAGCAATAAATATATAGATGAAGTTATAGATATTGTCAGGAAGAAGATGAGCGAGCAGGATGTCGAGTGCAGTGTTTCGGGCCGGCATAAGCACTACTTCAGCATTCACAGGAAGATGGAGGAGCAGGATATACCGTTCGATGAGGTCTATGATCTGATTGCGTTCAGGATAGTGGTTGCGGATATCCAACGGTGCTATGAGGCGCTTGGTGTTTTGCACAGTCTTTGGAGGCCGGTTCCGGGCAGGTTCAAGGATTATATCGCAATGGCCAAGGCCAACAACTATCAGTCTCTCCACTCAACTGTGATCGGACCCCACGGCGAAAGGATCGAGTTTCAGATCCGCACAAAGGAGATGCATGAGATAGCCGAAAATGGTGTGGCGGCCCACTGGAAATACAAAGAGGGCTGCGTTCTAGATGAAAAAGATGAAATAAAGTTCAAATGGATCAGACAGCTCCTTGAATGGCAGAGGGAGCTCTCTGACCCGGCTGAATTTTTGGATACCCTCAAACTGGATCTCTTTGCCGATGACGTTTACATCTTCACGCCCAAGGGTCAGCTGAAGGAGTTGCCACGCGGAGCAACGCCGGTAGATTTTGCCTATGCCATCCACAGCGAGGTGGGCAACTCATGTGTTGGCGCCAAGGTGAATGGAAAGATCGTTCCGCTCAAGCACCAACTGAGAAGTGGCGATACCGTAGAGATTATAACCCAAAAGGGGAGGACTCCCAACTCTGACTGGTTGCAATTTGTAAAATCATCCAAGGCCAAGACGAAGATTCGTCAATTCTCACGAAAAGAGGAGAGAGATAGCGGCTTGGCAATCGGAAGAGAGTTGTTTGAAAAAGAGTGCAGGAAATATGATCTGAATGACACAAAAATCCTGAAGAGCGAGGAGATGAAGAAGTACATTGAGAGATCTCGCTATCAAGATGTGGATGCGTTGATGATCACCCTCGGATATGGCAGGCTTGCCTGCGCGAGGGTGTTGGCCGAAGTTGTGCCAAAAGATCAGCTGATCGAGAAGGGTGTGGAGAAGGAATCGTTTCTCGGTAAGGTCCTCAAAAAAATCACAAGGAGACAGAAGGGGCTGGTCAAGGTTAGCGGCTTTGCAGACATGCTCGTTTCATATGCGAAGTGTTGCAGTCCGGTCCCCGGCGACCCGATTGTGGGGTTTGTGACGCGCGGGATGGGCGTCAAGATCCATGTCAGGAATTGTCAGAGAATCCTCGCGGCCGATCCCGACCGCCTTGTCAGTGTTGAATGGGATATCTCAGCCGGCACAGGCAGAGAGGCGCGGATCAGGGTTATCTGTGTTGACAGACCCGGCCTGCTTTCAAGTATCACGGAAGCAATCACAAAGCAGAACGTTAATATCATACATGCGGAGATAAAGACCACGGACGACAAAAAGGCGGTAAATATCTTTGGAATTGAAATCAAGGGTACTGAGGAATTGAGGAATGTGATTCGTGCAATAGAGCGCGTTAAGGGTGTTATCTCTGTGGAGAGAGTTAAGAGTTAATATTTACATTGCCTTCTGTACGGAGCCGGAGCGGAGACACCTTGTGCAGACATAGATCCTCTTGGGCTGGCCCTTCAATAACACCTTCTGACGCTGAAGATTCGGCATGGACTTCTTCTTCGACCTGTTGTTTGAATGAGATACTTTATTTCCTGTTAGCGGCCCTTTACCGCAGATTTCGCATGAACGTGCCATTACTTTCCTCCTCGTTGAAATATGGGCGCGATGGCTAACATAAGAATTTCAACATTGCAAGGTTAACTTATGGATAGACGTTCAAAGGGGAGAGAAGGCGAAGAACTTGCTAAAAATACCCTTATAAAACAAGGACATAAGATCTTGGAGTGGAGCTTCAATACCAAGCTTGGTGAAATTGATCTGATTACCAAAAAGGCGGGGGAGCTCTATTTTTTTGAGGTGAAGGCGCGATGGTCGGACTATTTTGGATTTCCGCTTGAGGCGGTTACAGCAAAAAAGAGGAAAAATTTTGTCAAGGCGGTGCAGATATATCTTTCCAAAAACGGGCATCAGGATGTCACTTGTCATCTGGGGGCTGTTGGTATAAACCTATCCTCCGGCGATCCCAAGATTGAGGTGATCGAAGACGCATTTGAAATGGAATAGAATATGAATACAGTTGTTGATAAATTTTTCAGCAATGTGGAGCGGCTGGGCGAAAAGCCGTGTTTCAGATACAAAGAGAACGGTGAGTGGAAGGCTTTGAGTTGGGAAGAGGCAGGTGAGAAGGTGTTGAGTTGTGCCGGTGCTTTGCAGAAGCTTGGCGTTGTGAGCGGCGATCGAGTCGGGATTATTTCATACACAAGATATGAATGGACCGTTGCCGATCTGGCAATATTGTCAATCGGCGCCGTTGCGGTTCCAATTTATCATTCCGTAAATGCAAGCGAGGTTGAGTATATCGTACGCGATGCGGGGATTTCGGTGATCTTTGTCGAGAAACCGGCACTGCTTGAAAAAATAAAAAGGCTTCAGATAAAGCAGGCAATATTATTTGAGGGAGAACCCGAAAACGCAGTTTCTTTCAAACAATTCCTTTCATCTGCCGACCTGAAGACTTGCCGACCTGAAGACTTGCTGACTGACAATCAGACTGCGACTATAATTTATACTTCGGGTACCACCGGCGTTCCCAAAGGTGTGGTGTTGACTCATAGAAACATTGCGGCCCAGTCGGAGTCATTGATTCCAGTCTTTGATCTGGGCGTGAATGATACAATGCTCTCTTTTCTGCCGCTGGCCCACGTTCTGGCAAGATCCGTACAATATTTTCAACTGTCAAAGGGCTTTGTCTCGGCCTATGCGGAATCTATTGACGCCCTTCAAAAGAATTTCAGAGAGACAAGCCCAACACTTGTGATCGTTGTACCGAGGATTATAGAGAAGATATATGAAAGGATTCAGTCTGAGGTCGAGAGAGTGCCTTTGATAAAAAGAAAGATTTTTGGGTGGGCCGTCAAAGTTGGTTTTCGTCGCAGTCGCATGTTGAGGCGAGGGGAGAAGCCCTCTGTTATATTGAAACTCAAATACAGTCTGGCACATCTGCTGGTGTTTGCAAAATTACACGAATCTCTTGGCGGAAACCTCAAGTTTATAGTCTCGGGAGGTGCTCCACTTGCTCCGGAGCTGGCAAAATTTTTTCATGCCGTCGGATTGCTGGTTCTTGAAGGATACGGGCTGACAGAGACCGTTGCCGCAATACTCGTCAACAGGCCGGACGATTATCGACTTGGAACTGTCGGGAAGCCACTGCCGGGCGTGGATATACGTCTTTCTGAAGACGGAGAGGTTGAGGCAAAGGGTGAGATGATCTTCGGCAGTTATTATAAACTTGAGCAGGATACAAGAGCGGCCTTTACCGTGGATGGATGGTTTAAGACCGGCGATATCGGGGAATTCACAAAGGACGGATTCCTGAGAATAACGGGGAGAATAAAGGACCTGATCATCACCGCCGGCGGAAAAAATATTTCACCTCAAAAAATTGAACAGATGATTTCAGAGAGCGGTTATGTGAGCAACGTATCCGTGTATGGGGACAAGCGGAAATATCTGACCGCCCTCATCACTCTCAACTTTGAAAATGTGAGACGATATGCGGACGAAAAAGGGGTTGAGTACTCAAGTGACGCCGAACTTTCAAAGAAGGCGGAGGTGATCGATTTGATAGCCTCCGTAGTTGAGGAGAAGAATAAACTGCTTGCTTCTTATGAGACGATCAAAAAATTTGCTATACTTGAGCACGATTTTACTATAAATTCGGGGGAATTAACGCCTTCTCTGAAGGTTAAGAGGGCAGTTGTGGCAAAGAAGTTCGAACATTTACTTAATAGTCTGTACGCATAACAGCTGAAACAGTTGAAACGGCTGGAACGCCTGCCTGCCGGCAGGCAGGGCTGAAACTGTTTTCAAAAAGGGGGAAAAATGGACCATCAACCAGGAACAACTCAGGGAACCGGCTTGTCGCCGAATATTGCAAGTCTTTTGGCATATATCTGCATGCCGATAACTTCTATAATTTTCCTGCTTCTTGAAAAGGATGATCCGGATGTGCGCTTTCATGCATGGCAGGGGGCGGCGTTTGGTGTCAGTTACATCGCACTAATCATAGCGCTTGAAATTCTGGCGGCGATCTTTGGCGCAATCTGGAGCGTTTTCGGCATTATCATCGGGTTTTTTGTCCCGTTGTGCGGTCTTACCGCCTTCATCCTCTGGATAGTCTGCCTTGTGAAGGCATATCAGGGTGAACGCTGGCGCATTCCGGTGCTGGGTGATTTTGCCGCGAAGAAAGCGGGCATCTAGGAGCCTGTCGGGAAATGACACTTTCTGTCATTGCGAGGAGCAAAGCGAC
>CAZTCA010000022.1:3958-16822 GCA_964612405.1 uncultured Pseudomonadota bacterium | reverse complement strand
GTCGCTTTGCTCCTCGCAATGACAGAAAGTGTCATTTCCCGACAGGCTCTAGTTAGCTCTTGGTAGATTGTTTTGGAACTTGCTTAATATTTCTCCAATTGGTCCTCGGCCGTCAGTTTCCGGATATGGCGATACAGAGCTGCAAATTCCGGCAGTAACACCAATCTAAATGTCTCCAAACTCTCTTTCCCCCGCACAGCCCTTTTCAGTATCGTAGTTTCCTTTTACTTCGACACTTGTAACAGCCAAAACATTTTTGTTGTCGGTGAAATTACTTGCGTAACCTAGAAATCCGTTAAAGAAAACCATTGCCGGGTCATAAAGATATTGAAGTAGATCCATCGACCATTTGTAGGTGTTATTTCCCGTATCAATAAACTCTGTCCCATGACATTTTTGATAATCTTCCGGATAAGTTTTTGAAGGAGTCTCCGTGGCGAATCTCTGAAATAGAAGTTTTGTCTTCTGCGTGAACCATGCAGGCATAGACGTTTGAAGATTTGCGTTTTCGCCCACTTTAGTTATTTCCTTCAATCAAATCTATGACCGCACTATCGATCGCGTTGCGGTAATCCTTGTACTCATTTAAAAAATCTTCAGCAGTGATTGTGTATTCTATGTCTGGGGTCACACCTACATTTTCAATGTAGTGAGTCGGGATTCCGGTATCGGTCATAACTTCTTTGTGGCGGTACATTATATTTATCGTGAGAGCTATCTCCATCTCAGAGTTCCCGATCTTCTTTAATTTTGGATATGTAACAGACCCGCCGGCACCTGTTGTTCTTGTTCCAAAGATCTTTGCCAACCCCCAGTCCTGCATCATCGATGGAAATTTATCGCCGGCCGAAAATGCTAATTCGTTAACAAGCACCAATACCGGCTTGGTATAGATTAACAAATTATTATTTTTATCCCTGTTCGGATAGATAAATTCTGGGAAATATGTAGATACCGGAGGTGTCAGATACTCGCCCTTCTCTACCGAATCTCTGATAATCTCGCGCCAGATTTCAAAATGCGGCAACAAATCTTCAGACATTTCATCGGCCCATAACTCGTAATCGCTGAGCCAGCCTCTATTTGCGCGAAGCTGCATCTTCATGTGGTCGATTGGCTCTGTGATAAAATATGAAACAGCGCCGGCCGCATATCCACCGTAGCCGCCGGTGTTACTTGTTTGATCGATGATGAGCGCATCAGTATTGTTGTTCATATACGCTATCTCTTTTTCAAGGATCGGTAAAAGTCTTTGATATCCGTCCACCATCCACGTTCTAACTCTGATAAATCCGATCTTCTTATTACCGATACTAAAAATTCCTGTGAAATATGGAGACTCAAGTCTTGGTTCAAAACCTTCCCACAGCGGGAAAAATGGTGTTGGGGAATTTGTTCCCGTCTTTCTTGAATTGACACTTAGCTGTCTGTCATGTTCAAAGTCAGCTCCGCCTAGGCTCAGTGTTTTGGCAGGCAAAATTGTTTCGGCCATATACTTCACAGAACTCTTTGGCGCCATTTCCGTTAAATTAAATCCCTTTGTTATCCATTCAAGAGCTACCTCCTGCGGAACAGATTCGCCCTGGCGAAGAACGGACATTGTTACAGAACCGATCGGGGCATATGGGTATCTATATTGAGGTCTATATGTCAAATCCCACGAAGCAAGCTTCATACTTGTCGGAAGATATCCGTAGCTGTTATATGGCAAAAGTGATTTAATGGCTTCAACCGCAGATTGTCCGTCAAAAGAGATCAGCTCATCACCGATATCAAACGGAAAGACCTCTTCAGAAAGTTTTTTCCTATCAATATCAACGATCAAAACCTTTCCGTCAAAATATTCAAAATCCAAATAGAGAAACGATCTGTAGCTCGACGGAATTCTGTAAGAGATATGAGTGTCTTGAAATTTATCCAAAAATTTAACAACTGCATCATAAAATTCAATATCACTTGCGGCATTGGCAGCGTTGTTTAAGAAATTTTTTGATATAGTATCAAAATCTAGCCCCAGGTATTCCTCTTTCCAAGGAAGAGGTGCGTACTGTTGTGTAAATAGGTTGATTATATATTTAGCATCATCCACCCTCTCCTCTTCCGACATAGAAAATGCACTTGTTGAAGAGAGGAAAATCACCAAAAAGATTAGACTGAGGATTTTTTTCATATCAGTACCTTTATCGTCCTTTTCGTTCCATTGTTGCTATATTAATAAGCCCACTAATATTTATAAGATATATAAGAAATATTTATAACTATGTGATATTATTGATATATGTGGAGTCTTATAACAGAATATCGCATAATTCAAGAAAAATCGTCGATAAATTTTGATATCAAAGAAGACTGTAAATCGGCTATCGATTAAATAATATCCTTGTCTTTTCTGTGAAACTCATGCATAAACAAAATGTTTCACGTGAAACATTTTCAATATCTCTTTGAATATCAGGCAGTTAGGGGGAGTAATTGGCTGAAATCATATCAATTTGTAATCAAAAGGGTGGAGTTGGGAAGACAACCACAGCAATAAATCTTGCCGCAGGTCTGGCCGCGGCCGAAAAGAGAACTCTTTTGATCGATATTGATCCGCAGGGGAATGCCGGCAGTGGCCTAGGTATAGACAAGCACACCATCAAGTCTGGGATCTACAATGTCTTGATAGGGGAGATTAAAGCCGAAGAGGTAGTTATCCCGACATCTCTTGAATATCTGAAGTTGATTCCATCTAATACAAATCTTGTTGGCGCTGAAATTGAACTTTTGGATAATGTTTCACGTGAAACAATTCTAAAAAGGGCTTTAAATACAATAAGTTCCGAGTATGACTATGTGATAATCGACTGTCCGCCATCCCTCGGGTTATTGACTTTGAATGCCATGGTGGCCTCCAATTCGGTTTTGATACCGGTGCAATGTGAGTATTATGCAATGGAAGGGGTCGCCGATTTGAGCAGAACTATCCAATTGGTGAAGGAGAGGATGAACAAAGATCTAAAGGTGAAGGGGATAATCCTCACAATGTTCGATGGTCGAACATCTTTATCAAGGATGGTTGCAGATGAGATCAAGAAACACTTCAAAGAGAGCGTATTTGAAGTGATAATACCTAGGAACGTAAAATTGGCCGAGGCTCCGTCTTTTGGCAAGCCGATTCTATTGTATGATGTTCGTTCAAAGGGGGCCCTTTCATATTTTGATCTCGCAAAAGAGATATTGCATAGAGTTTAGATATTTTATAAATATTATAAATAATGGAGGTTTTAGAAATGCAAACAAGAAAGACATTGGGTAGGGGGCTGGATTCTCTGATACCGTCGACGGACACGTCTGTAATGCCGACGGACATGATCAAACCATTCAGCGGGTATAAGACAGCACCGGTCGAGTCGATTGTTCCGAACAGATTTCAGCCGAGAAAGTTTTTTGATGAAGATAAGATAAGGGAACTCTCGGCATCGATAAAAGAGCAGGGTGTCATACAGCCGCTGATTGTTACGAAGGCGGCAGGAAATAAATATGAGCTGATAGCGGGCGAGAGGCGACTTCGGGCCGCGAAGCTTGCCGGTCTCACAGAAGTCCCCATCGTTGTCAAAAATGTGGACTCGGAGACAATGCTTGAACAATCTATTATTGAAAACGTTCAGCGTGAGGATCTCAACCCAATCGAAGAGGCCATGGGGTACAAAGAATTGATCGATCAGTTCGGGTATAAACAAGAGGATGTTGCTGAGATGATTGGGAAATCCAGGGTTGCAGTAGCAAATAGTTTGAGGTTGCTAAATCTTCCTCAGGTGATACAGGAGGACGTTGCAAGTGGGAGGATGTCCGCGGGTCACGCAAGGGCGCTGTTGGGTGTCAATAACCATCAAGATTTGTTGAGTTTTCGTGAAAAAGTCTTGAATAGACTGCTCACAGTCAGGGACGTTGAGCGAATGGTTCAGGGGCTTGATGGTAAAAAACCCACAAAGAGACAGGCGGCAGTGTTAACGCCGCAGATTAAACACCTGGTTGATGAGTTGACGAAATCTCTGGGAACAAAAGTGAGGTTGGAGCCGGACAGAAATAAGAAGGGCGGAAGGTTAGTTGTTGAATATTATTCACCGCAGGATTTGGACAGAATTTATAACGTAATCGTGCGATAGCACGGAATGGAGGGGTTATGTTTAAAGGAAGGAATGACAAGACGGCAAAATATGAGCAGGTGAACGGGCTTTTGGACAAAGGGTGCAGTTTTGAAGGGAAGTTGACATTCGACGGTACCGTACAGATCAATGGAAACTTTCAGGGAGAGGTTTACTCAGACGGTACGCTGGTGATCGGGAACGACGCCAATGTCGAAGCCAACATTTTTGTCGATACCCTGATAATTTATGGAAGTGTTCAGGGCTCTATAGAATCCAAGAACAGGGTAGAGATGCATGTGCCGGCGGTTGTCGTTGCAAATGTGAAAACAAAGACGGTCTCAATCGAAGAGGGTGTTGTTTTCCAAGGCGGATGTCACATGGACAGGCCGGAGATGAATAAACAGCCAAGTCAGAAACACAGCAAGAATGAGACACCTCTATCTACCACTGAAGGCATGGAAGGGGAGTCGACTGACGAAAGCGTATTCGTAATGTAGATATGGAAATAATCGAACACGCTGCGATTTTCCTCCTGCAAATAGCCGCCATTTTGATTTCAGCAAAAATAGGTGGGGAGATTTGTGTACGCTGGCTCAAACAGCCGGCGGTGTTGGGGGAGTTAATCGTCGGAGTTATAATCGGGCCCTTCGCCCTTGGGAATTGGATCATCATCCCCGGGCATGGCGCACTTTTCCCGATGCCGGCAGTTGCGGCGGGCATTCCTGTTTCCGAACCGCTCTTCATAATTGCAGAACTTGCCGCAGTGATATTGCTCTTCATGGCGGGCCTCGAGACAAATTTAAGTCTATTTATGAAATACGCGGGGCAGGCAATATTAATTGCCGCCGGCGGAGTTATCTTTCCGTTCATATTTGGTGTGTATGCATCAGTCTGGTTTGGCGTTGCCATTCACTGGTATGACCCGGTGGCGTTATTTATCGGAGCAATAATGACCGCAACTTCCGTTGGCATTACCGCGCGCATTTTGGGCGATATAAAGAAACTTGATACGCCTGAAGGGGTGACAATTCTTGCCGGCGCTGTCGTTGATGATGTTTTTGGAATTATTATTTTATCCGTTGTTGTTGCTGTAGTGAAAATTGAACAGTTGGGCGGAAGCGTTGATCTTGGAGCGGTTGGAATGATCGGTGTGAAAGCGATAGGCTTTTGGGTTGTGTTGATGGTTGTCGGATTTCTCATTTCCAAGCCACTTGATAAATTATTGAGAAAGTTTAAATCGCACGGTTCGATCCTTGCTCTGTCATTGGCCCTCTGTTTCATAGCCTCGGCGACAGCTGAATTTTTCGGGCTTGCCATGATCATCGGCGCCTATGGCATGGGGCTTGTCCTGTCCAGAGTCGAGATGACCAAGATTCTGATCAAAGAGCTGGAGTCCTCCTATCATTTCCTGGTGCCGATCTTTTTTGTTGTAACAGGAATGCTTGTCAATGTTCGTGCCTTTGAGGGGGTCGTTGTGTTTGGAATTGTTCTGACACTGCTTGCAATAATCGGCAAGCTATTTGGCTGTGGTTTGCCAGCGCTTGGTCTTGGTTTCAATAAAATCGGCGCACTTCGTGTTGGGGTGGGGATGGTTCCAAGAGGCGAGGTTGCATTGATAGTAGCGCTGGTTGGAATTTCAGGCGGCATTATTACACAGAAAGAATACGGCGTTGTGATTATGATGACTCTCGTGACAACTCTGATTGCGCCTATTTTGTTGGGTCCGTTGTTTACAAAAGGCGGGCATGGCACCAAAAAGGCCCCAGAGGGACACCTCTTGCATGAGGTGGAAAGAGTTATTGTTGAAGAATTGGAAAGATAAACTTTGTCTATTCAATTTATACTGAAATTCGGGCTTTAAATTTATACACAATGACAGGATTAATTCTTTCTTCACAAATTCACCTAGTACCTGACAAGACTTCTTTGCCTCAGGCAATCATCTTCTTTATAGTTCTTGCCGTTTTATCATTTTTTGTCTTCGGACCGTTCAAAAAAATAATTGCAATGAGGAAAGATAGAATAGACAGGCTTATAGAAGATGCCAAGAGACTGGAAGAAGAGACAAAAAACCTGTCAGTGAGATATGAATCACAGATGAGCGAGATAAATACTTTGGCTCATAGCGAGAAAGAGAAGATAAGAAGGCTTGGGTTAGACGAGGAAACAGCAATTCGGGAACACGCAAGAAAAGAATCCGGTAAATTACTTGAAGATGCCAGAAATGAAATTAAAGCGGCTGAAGATGTTGCAAGAAAGAGTTTGAAGAGCGATGTTCCGAAATTTGTTCAAGAGATAATTGATAAAATTAAAGGATAGAATGGCAGCCATGTTTAAAATAATAAATTTTTTGATCTTTGCAGGTATTCTTGTTTTTATTTTGAGAAAGCCGCTCAAAAAACTCTTCGCCGGCAGAAAGAAGGAGATTGAGAATAGAATTATGTCTGCGGGCACATCGCACGAATCAATCTCAAGAGAACATACTAAATTAAAGAATCTTTTAGAAAATCTTGAAAAGGATAAGATGACACTGGTCGCCGAGCTGAAAAAAGAGGGAGAGATTGAAAGGGGCCGCATTGTCAATCAAGCCAATGCCTATGCAGATAGGCTCGTTGTAGATGCCAAGAGGGGGATGGAAAATGAGGTGAATAAATCTGCTATGAGTCTCAGGAGATTGATTGTAGAAGAGGTTATGGAGATAGTTCGCGAGCGTCTTTCAAAAGAGATAACCAAAAAAGAACAAGCCGCTTTTTCAAAGGCGGCCGTTGAGGAATTGAGAAAACATGAAGGATTATAAAATTTCAAAAAGATACGCAAAGGCGCTTTTAAGGCTCTGTATTGCTGAGAAAAAGATATCTACGGCAAGAAGTGATCTTAAAAATTTTATAGAAGTTACGAATCAGCAGCGCGGCCTATTTTTATGGATTGCTGATGAAGAAGTGACTCGTCAGAAGAGAAGAGCGCTTGTCTCAGACTTGGCAGGCGCGTTGAATATGGATCAATTGGTTGTAAAATTTCTTGATGTGTTAATTGAGAAAGACAGGATGCGCTATATTAAGTCTATTGAACACTCATTCAATGAGCTTGCCGACGAAGTTGAGGGAATAGTGAAAACGAGGGTTGTTGTTGCGGATAAGGGGTCGGGGAAAGACGTTGCAGATGAAATAGGAAAAATATTTTCTAGTCTACTAAAAAAACAGATTAATGTGATAATAGAAGAAGACTCGTCAATGATTGGCGGGGCGCGCATCTATTCACACAACAGAGTGTGGGACTTAAGCATCTCACGCACATTAAGTGATATGAAGGAGAGTCTATGTCAATAGCCCGCCGTCGCTAGAGCTATGGCGGGTGATTAAAGGAAAGGGTTATTGTATGTCAATCAGAGCAGACGAAGTTTCAAAGATCATTGCAAAACACATTAAAGATTTCGGGAAAGAGGTATCTTCTGAAGAGATTGGCCAGATACTTTCGGTTGGAGACGGTATCGCACGTGTTTATGGCCTTGAAGATGCCATGCTCGGCGAGTTGGTTACATTCCCGAACGGGGTCATTGGGATCGTTCTTAACCTTGAAGAAGATTCTGTCGGTATCGCCGTGATGGGCGATGATGTAGAGTTGAAAGAAGGGGATACTGTAAAGAGAACCGGGGATATTGCCGAAGTTCCGGTTGGTGAAGCGGTTGTCGGAAGAGTTGTTGATGCGCTTGGCCGTTCTATCGATGGCTTGGAGCAGATAAAGTCAACGGAGACGCGCAAGATTGAAGTCAAAGCGCCCGGAATTGTAATGCGCCAACCGGTCAAAGAACCTCTGCAAACCGGCCTCAAGGCGGTTGATACAATGACGCCGATAGGCAGGGGACAGAGAGAATTAATCATTGGTGATCGGCAGACCGGGAAAACAGCGATCGCGGTCGACGCAATCATAAACCAAAAAGGGAAAGATGTATTTTGTATATATGTTGCAATAGGTCAGAAACTTTCAACCGTTGCCAGAGTTGTTGATAGACTGAAAAACTGCGGCGCGATGGAATATACAACGGTTGTTTCTGCGAGTGCCAGCGATCCCGCACCGTTACAATTTTTAGCACCATACAGTGGCGTTACCATGGGTGAATATTTCAGGGACTCAGGACGCCATGCGCTTATTGTTTATGATGATCTGTCGAAGCACGCCGTTTCATATAGACAATTATCTCTACTTTTACGCCGTCCTCCGGGTCGTGAAGCATATCCCGGAGATGTTTTTTATCTCCACTCACGTCTGTTGGAACGTGCCGCAAAATTGAGTGAAAAAGAAGGCGGAGGTTCTCTGACCGCACTTCCGATTATCGAAACGCAGGCAGGCGACGTGACCGCATATATTCCAACAAACGTTATTTCAATCACTGACGGGCAGATCTATCTTGAACCGGATCTTTTTTATGCCGGCGTTAGGCCCGCTATCAATGTCGGTCTTTCGGTTTCCCGTGTCGGTGGTGCGGCACAGATCAAGGCGATGAAGCAGGTCGTCGGCATGTTGCGGCTTGAGCTTGCACAATACAGAGAATTGGCCGCGTTTGCGCAGTTTGGAGCGGATCTAGACTCTGCAACAAAGAAACAGTTGAACAGGGGAGAGAGACTTGTAGAAGTTTTGAAACAGGGCCAATACAAGCCAATGTCCGTGGCAATGCAGGTCTTGCAGATATATTCCGCAACCGCCGGGTTCGTTGATAATTATCCAACATCAAAAATTACCAGCTATCTATCTGAGCTTGAAACCTTCTTCGAATCCAAACACAAAGATATTATTGATGAGATTAATAAGAAGGGAATTTTGAGCAACGAATTAAAAAAGAAGATAGGGACGGCGCTAGAAGAATTGAAAAAGCAATTCAGTTAGTTTTTAGCTAGAGTACTAAATATGGCAAATCTGAAGATCATAAAAAAGCGGATATCGGCGGTGAGCAGCACAAAAAAGCTCACGCGCGCAATGAAGATGATCGCCGCCGCTCGTCTGAAGAAGGCGCAGAACGCCGCCGTCAGCGCCAGAGGCTATAATAATGAGCTGAAGAGGATTTTGACCGAGATCATTGAAAAGGGAGGATCGTTAAATCATCCTCTGTTGCAGATACGGGAAGAGAATAATAACGTAATAGATCTATTTGTTTTTACCTCTGACAAGGGATTGTGCGGGTCTTTTAATGAACGGGTTTTAAAAGAGGTTAATAAATTTGTAGAGTCCAAAAGGGCTGAAGGAACAAACGTTGTCATCAAGGTCTTCGGAAAAAAGGGTTCTTCCTCTTTAAAAAAGAGGGATGTTGAAATTGAAAAAGATTTCATCAATATTCCGGATGATGTTGCGCTTCAAACCGCGAGCTTTGAAGTGAAGGCATATATAGACAAGTTCAAATCAGGAGCAACCAAAGAAGTTTATATTGTATATAACAGCTTTAAGAATGTCGGTTCGGCTGAAGTGACTTTTTCTCGTCTCCTCCCGGCGGCTTTGCCGAATATAGAAGATAAATACGGGGTTGATTATATATATGAACCGAACAGAGAAGGTGTGATCGGATGGTTGGTCGCGGAGATTGTGAAGACGAATATGTATCAGGCATATCTTGAATCAAGGGCGAGCGAGCTTGCCGCAAGGATGGTGGCGATGGAGATGGCGACAAAGAATGCCGAAAGCTTAATCAGTCTACTGACAATGCAGTTTAACCGTGCCCGTCAGGCGGCCATCACGAAAGAGTTGATGGATATTGTTGGCGGCGCAGAAGCGATGAAGTGACCATAAGCTTTGGGACCGAGCCCGGAGGGGCTTGTCCCATGGAATTAAAGAACAAGGAGAATAAATATTATGGAGACTCAAAAATTTGGCAAGGTAACTCAGGTCATGGGACCGGTGGTGGATGTTCAATTCCCGGATGAAGCGAATCTGCCGGAGATCTACACGGCTCTCAAGATAACCAACCCAGGCATCAGCGATAAAGAATGGAACCTGGTTGTTGAAGTTGCGCTACATATCGGAGAGAACACTGTGCGAACGGTTTCGATGGATTCAACCGACGGTCTGAGTCGTGGCCTGGACGTGTTGGACACAGGAATGCCGATACAGATGCCGGTTGGCAAAGAGGTCCTTGGCAGAATTTTGAATGTGGTCGGCGAGCCGGTTGACAACGCCGGTCCGGTAAATTCTAAAAAGACATATCCGATCCACAGACACCCACCGTCATTCGAAGATCAGTCTATCTCTCAGGAGATGTTTGAGACCGGCATCAAGGTGGTCGATCTCCTTGCGCCATACTTGAAGGGCGGTAAAATCGGTCTGTTCGGCGGAGCTGGAGTTGGCAAGACGGTTGTCTTGATGGAGTTGATTAATAACGTGGCCCAGCACCACGGTGGATATTCCGTTTTTGCAGGAGTTGGAGAGAGAACAAGAGAAGGAAACGATCTCTGGCTTGAGATGAAGGCATCTGGGGTTATCGACAAGGCGGCATTAATTTACGGCCAGATGAACGAACCTCCAGGAGCGAGAGCGCGCGTTGGCCTGTCTGCTTTGGCAGTCGCCGAGTATTTTAGAGATGAAGATCGCCAGGATGTTCTTTTGTTTATTGATAACATATTCCGTTTCACTCAGGCGGGTAGTGAGGTTTCAACACTCCTTGGAAGAATTCCGTCAGCCGTCGGGTATCAGCCGACGCTTTCAACAGAGATGGGTGAATTGCAGGAGCGTATCACATCGACAAAGAATGGATCAATCACCTCGGTTCAGGCGATTTATGTTCCTGCAGACGACTTGACAGATCCTGCGCCGGCGACGGCGTTTTCACATCTTGATGCAACAACGGTTCTCTCCCGCTCACTGACAGAATTGGGTATCTACCCCGCAGTTGATCCTCTCGATTCAACGTCAAGAATTTTGACGCCGGAGATAGTGGGGGAGGAACATTATAGGGTTGCAAGAGAAGTTCAGCAGACATTGCAACGTTATAAAGACCTGCAGGATATTATTGCTATTCTAGGGATGGATGAACTTTCCGATGAAGACAAGCTGATAGTCGGCAGGGCAAGAAGAATACAGAAGTTTTTGTCACAGCCTTTCTTTGTTGCCGCGCAATTTACCGGTAAAGAAGGAAAATATGTGAAGCTCGCCGATACAATCAGGAGTTTTAGAGAGATAGTAGAAGGAAAACACGATTCACTGCCAGAACAGGCCTTTTATATGGCGGGTTCAATCGATGAAGTGGTAGAAAAAGCAAAGACGATGGATAAATAATTATGAAACTTAAGATTGTTTCACC
This sequence comes from uncultured Pseudomonadota bacterium, assembly GCA_964612405.1. GTDB lineage: Bacteria > UBA10199 > UBA10199 > 1-14-0-20-49-13 > CAZTCA01. Next base: position 5,410 of record CAZTCA010000022.1, on the reverse strand, counting down.
AAGCAGAGAATTATTGAATCAGGAGATTGATCACGTCCTTCTTCCGGGGGAGCTGGGTCAAATGGACATCCTCTCAGGCCACACATCAATGACAGCACTTCTCTGCGACGGAGTGATCAGATATTTTCATGCAGGATCCGAAAAAGAGATTAAGATAGAGAAGGGGCTTGCCGAGGTGAAGGGGAACGAAGTTTTAGTCCTTACAAGTTAAAGAAGGCCCCGCGCCATTTTTTGAGGAGGGTCACAAAAAAGGGATGACGCGGGGTTTGGTATTAATTAACCTTCTTTGATACTTTCATAACTTTCAAAGTAGTCGGGCCTTGAAGCGTCACAAATTTTTCCATCTTCGCAAACAACTTCTCTCCAATCCCTTTTATCTTTGTTAAATCACTTGCAGATTTGAATGGCGAGCTCTGGCGATATGACACTATGTCATCCGCTTTCTTTTCGCCAACTCCGGGGAGCAGTGAGAGCTCGGCCTTTGTTGCAGTGTTGATATTAACAACACCTTCCAGTTGTGCGGAGCTGCCGGCAAACGCGGCAAGACTCGCTGTTGCGACGGCAATTGCCACCGCGGTCAGTACAAATTTCTTCATCATAATACTTCTCCTTTTGTATTTTTTGGTCTTGGGTTGCGGATGTGAATCTTGCCGTCGATTGGTAATGTATTCAGGTACGCGTTCAGCGAACCGTCTTTATTCACGAAGGCAGAACCTATCCTTGTCCAGACCTTATTTTCACCGACTTCCTTTATATGGAAGACATCCTTACGTTGAGACTCTTCAGACATTTTAACACCTTTCTATGGGCCCAATTTTTTAAAGCGCGCTTTTGGTGACCATAGGATAAAGCAAAGGATGTGCCAGTTGACTGCGGTCTGCAAGTCTACAAGTCATCAAGTCTATAAGTCGCGGAGATTATAGGAAAATATGTTTGTTGGTGTTTGAATAATTGAATGCCTGCCTGTCGGCGGGCAGGCTTAAACGCTTAAATGATCCAACAAAACTGACGAAAATTGTGCAGGGCTATTCTTTTCTGGTGGTTGTGAAAGATGCCAATCTCTCTAAAGCATCTCTTTCGATGGAGGACTTGAAGAGGCTCAGTTCGCTTCTGGCCCTCTCCGCATAACTCGTTGCCAGCTCAAGCGAATCATCAATTGCCCCGTGGCTCTTTAGTATCGAATTTATCTGACCAAGTTTTTTGGTCGTGTTTGATACCAGCGCATCCTTGATAATCATCTTCTCTTCTTCGGAGCATCTCTTCAACGTGAGAATTATTGGAAGGGTGATCTTCCCCTCACTCAAATCGATTCCGGCTTTCTTCCCGAACTTTTCTTCGGAGCAGGTATAATCCAGAACATCATCTGCCAACTGAAACGCAATTCCCAGATTGGTCCCGAATCTTCTGAGCGCCTCTTCGTGCTGTTCCGACGCGCCGGCAAGGAGAGCTCCG
>CAZTCA010000022.1:0-3858 GCA_964612405.1 uncultured Pseudomonadota bacterium | reverse complement strand
TTTCCTCTTCTCAACTGTGCATTATCGAGAACATCATCGTGCATCAGGGATGCTGTGTGGATCATCTCAATGGCGGCTCCGATATACCGAGATGCCGGTCCTGAGAACCCAAGCATCTTGGATGAAAGGAGGACCAGTGCAGGCCTGAGCCTCTTTCCGCCATTCCCCAGTGCGTAATTGGCGGCATCGGCCACCAGCCCGACGTCGGAGGAGACATTCTCGGCTATCAGCCGATCGACCTCTTTTAGGTCTGACTGTATCGGCAGAAGTATGGTGGATAACGACATGCGGCCCTATGTAGTAGGCTCGGCGCCGGCTGTCAAAGTTATTTATTGACCAATATTGCTTGTCCAAAGGGTGACCAACTGATATATTCCGGTTACTTATGGGGAAAGGGTTGGAATTAATAATAAACGGCAAGAAGACGAAGGCTCCGGCTGGCACGACCGTTTGGGAATTGCTCAAGAATAATAACCACAAGGGGAAATTTCCGGCAATAGCGGCCCTCGTCAATAATCGCCTTGTGGGTTTATATCACGACGTTGTTGCCTCAGGGGAGCTAACCACCCTTGATCTGACATCCAGAGAAGGGACTGAGGTATATCGCAGGACCGCCATATTGATATTCTTCTCCGCGCTTAAAGAATTGCTTCCAAAGACCCAGGCAGAGGTTGGCCAGTCCATCGGCAACAGTTATTTTATAGAAATCGGAAACGGCAATATAACTGAAGGACTGATAAAATCTCTGGAAAAGCGGATGGAGGAGATTGTCAAAAGGGATCTGAAACTGGAGCCGGTCTGGATGCCGGTCGAAGACGCAATTGAGTATTATACAAAGGCAAAGCGGCATGACCGGGTCCTCCTTTTAAAACAGACGAGAAAGAGCGAAGCTCAGGTCGTTGATGTCGGGGAGTATAGAGGTTTCGTTTACGGGCCGGTGGTCTACAAGACCAGCCTTGTAAATAAATTTAAATTGCACAAATACAGACACGGGCTTGTTCTTGAGTTCCCGGACGCGGACGGAGGTTTTGCGGGAGAAGTTCCTGCAATGCCAAAACTTTTCAATAGCTACGTTGAAACCAGAAAATGGAATGAGCTCATCGGCGTAAAGAATGTTGCGCAATTGAATGAGCATTGCATTCGCGGCAGGGTTTCAGAACTGGTAAAGGTTACCGAGGCGCTTCATGAGAAGAAAATTGCGGCGATCGCCGACGAGATATTGAAACGGCATGATGTAAAATTGATCCTGGTTGCCGGGCCATCGGCGTCGGGCAAGACGACATTCACAAAAAGACTCGCCACCCAACTCAGGGTCAACGGAATTGATCCCGTCTCCATCTCCATTGATAACTATTATTTGGACAGAAAACATACGCCGAAGAGAAAAGACGGCAGTTACGACTTTGAGACGATAAAAGCGATCGATATACCACTTTTCAACAAGCACGTTCGTGAGCTCATGAGCGGAAAAGAGATCAAGGCGCCAGTCTACACGTTTTCACAAGGAAGGCGGCATCCAACCAAAACGCGGAAGATGAGGCTGGAAAAAAACCAGGTCCTGATCACCGAGGGCCTTCACGGATTAAACGAGCGCCTCTCTTTGAAGATACCGAGAAAGAATAAATATAAAATTTATGTATCTGCACTGACACAGCTCTGCATTGACGATCACAATAGAATTCTCACATCAGATGCGAGGCTGTTGCGCCGTCTCGTGAGAGACAGGATGTTCAGAAGTGCCAAGACAGAAGAGACGCTTGCAATGTGGCCCTCTGTTCGTGCGGGCGAAAATGTTCACATCTTTCCGTTTCAGGAAGAGGCGGATGTTATGTTCAACTCAACCCTTGTCTATGAACCGGCGCTCTTAAAACCATATGCCGAAAGATTTCTGATGGAGGTTCCGCGCGAACATCCGTCATTTGTTGAGGTGTTGCGCCTTTTCCGCTTTCTGGACCTGCTCATTCCAATCCTCCCGGGAGAGATTCCGCACACATCTATTATTAGAGAATTTATCGGCGGCAGTGCCTTCAGATATTAACATTTAGTGCCTGACCCTGGATGTTAACTTTCCTTGCGTTGGTTTATTGGCAAAATGTTGTCAATTTATACCCATCGCGGTAAGCTATTTAGCTGAAATCATTGAAGGTTGAATGGCATGGCTTATGCAATTTGTTTCTGACGGTTGTGATAAAAGTAGGAGGGGCAAATGAGAGATAAATACAAAAATAGACTCAGATTATTTGTCTTCATCGCCGCTGTTGTGAGTATGCTCTATGCGCCGTGTGGAGGTGGTGCGAGCAGAAGCATCAGCCTTGGCGGAATTGTCATGACTCCGACCAGTTCCCTTAATATTTCCAAGGCCGTTTCAGAAGAGGAGTCTTCAGGCGTGACTTGTCATATATACACATTAGAAGGCGAGGACCTCGGTTCCGCGACCACGGCCGCCGATGGAAGCTTTTCAATTGATGTCGATATAAACGAATTGCGTCCAGCCGATGCTACAGAGACCACGTGGACTGAACCGGTCATTCTGGAATGTGATAATGGAATCCAACTCTATGCCGAGGTTACGGTTGATGAAAGTTCAACAACATCTGCCGATCTTGGAACTGCTAATATAAACACAATGCTCGCCGTGAATGATATGATTGGCAAGATCAGCGGGTGGTCTGGGTGGACAACCGCATATAAAACTCAACTGCAGTTATATGATGCATCCTGTTTATTTGGGGTCATGAATGGTTTGTGGGGGAACGTTGCCGCTACATCAAGTGGGGTTGCAGATGATAGCGGAATCTTAAAAGATGTTGCCTCAGCGTTTATTGCATCCGGGCTTGGATATTCGGCCGCCGGGTACAACAACTGGACGGAATTGATTCAGGCCGTCCTTGACGGTAGCATCTCTTCAGAGACATGGAGTGTTGTTGCAACGGCAGTTGCGGAAGTTGTGGGGGTGGATGCTGTTACCTTGATAAATTCATATTCTGACGCGCAGACCATCTTTGCAAAGTTTGATTCAGTCTTTGGAGCGGCATTTCTGGCCGATACCACTGCCGATGCAAATGCAACTCTGGGCGGCCAATTCTGTTCATCATATGATGCGGGTGCGGTCGATGCAGACATGCTCGTGAAACCAATGCTTGCGTCAGACGATCTCGATTCATTTAATAATGTCTATGGAGATGAAGAAGGTATTCTCGTTCACTTTCAGCTCATGCAGGAGTGCCAGAACCATGGAGATGAGGCATGTGACGCATTATCGAGTAAGCCTTCGGCATATTTTGGATTTATGAATAGTTATGGCGGCGATTTTTCGGACGTGTATACAGGCGGAGAATTTGATGCCACGACAATTGGAGGTCTCTATCTTGCCCCAAAGAGCTGTTCCGGAAGCACGGCGGCGAGTCTGAAGCTGTGTGCAGAGGCAATGCACGGTACGGTCTATACAGGTGCGGGCGGTGACTGGACACAATTTATGTCCAATTCCGCATTTGACGACGACATGTTCAGTTATTGGGGAGGGTATTATACAGGCCTCGCGTCTCAGGGAGAATTTGACCCAAGCGGACTTAATTATTCAAATCTCTGGTCGAATGGTAGTGGGGGCATGTCCGATTCAAGTGCCAGGGCTTCAGCGCTTCAATGCATTCAGCAGATTTACGCCTCAGGCTTATATGATACATCCGAATGTTTTGATATAAGCGATGAGGATGATGGTGGTAGCATTATACAGATTCCGCAAAGTATTGACGGTTCATATATTGACAGTGATTTGACAAACGCGAATGCGTGTAGTTTTTCGGGGGTTTTTACATCCCAATAGATTTCAAAATTTCAGTGCGGGGCAATTCTACAACC
>CAZTCA010000021.1:1852-16858 GCA_964612405.1 uncultured Pseudomonadota bacterium | reverse complement strand
CGTAGTCGCCGCGATAGTTTTTCCTCCATATCTCATTGGCGCACATTTTTGGGAGATATGGGTTTATGGAAGCAAGGGTTTCCACTTTGCGATGTATCCGGATCTGTGGAAGACCGCTATTTTCCAGATACTGCTCGTCGCACTCCCTGAGGAATTCTTCTTCCGGGGCTATATGCAGGGGACGCTCGATAAGACATTCAAGAAGCGTTGGAATATTTTCGGAGCGCGTCTGGGGCTTGCCTGGCCTGTCACTGCGATGATATTTGCATTTTCACACTCATTTATACATTTTCAGTGGTGGCACTTTTCAATCTTCTTCCCGGCGCTCCTCTTTGGCTGGCTTCGCGAAAAGACCGGCTCAATCACCGCCCCGATCCTCTTCCATGCGACAGCCAACGTCATCGCCGCGTGGATCAACGTCTGCTACTTTTAGAGGCTTAGTTAACATCCAGGGTCAGGCACCAAATGTTAATTCAAACATTGAATTTGAAATGGATTATGTCGCCATCTTTGACGACATAGTCGTGGCCTTCAGATCGGATCTTGCCGGCGGAGTGGATTGCCTTTTCATCTCCTAAACTCATCAATTCATCATAAGAATAGACGTCTGCTTTAATGAATCCCTTTTCAAAGTCCGTGTGAATCTTTCCCGCGGCCTGCGGTGCTCTGGCGCCGCGCTTCACCGTCCACGCACGAACCTCGGGGCCGTCTTTTGTGAAGAATGTGACAAGGTCTAAGAGTTTATAACCGGTATGTATCAGGCGGATGAGGCCTGATTCGGTGAGCCCCATATCCTGCAAGAACGGCGTGCGCTCCTCATCAGACATGTCAATCAGGTCGGCCTCTGTTGCGCCCGAGATCACCACAAATTCCGCGCCGTCTTTTTTGGCATATTCTTCAACCCTCTTGATATGGAGAGAGGGTGATTTAAAATCGGCGTCGGCGCCGTTTGCAACATACATCACCGGCTTGGTTGTGATCAATGCCAGATCGCTCACTTTAAGTAGTTCGTCCTCTGTCAGGCCGGCCTTTCTCGCAGGATCACCCGCATGAAGTGCCTTCTGAATCTTCTCCAGCACCGGTTGAAGTGCTTTTGCATCTTTGTCGCCGGTTTTTACCGCAGGCGCGTTCTTGTTGATCTTTTTATCGACGGCCTCAAGGTCTGCGAGCATCAGTTCCGTGGTCACCGTTTCAATGTCGTTTATGGGATCGATCTTTCCGTCAACGTGCACAACGTTCGGATTTTCGAAACATCTGACAACATGTGCTATCGCATCCACCTCACGAATGAAGCTCAAGAATTTATTTCCAAGTCCCTCGCCTTTGTGTGCATCTTTAACAAGACCCGCGATGTCAACAAACTGAACTGTAGTTGAAATAACTTTTTCAGGTTTGAATTTCTCGGCGATATCCTTGAGGCGCTTGTCGGGAACCTCAATCACGCCTTCATTGTGATCTTTTGTGCAGAAGGGATAGTTCTCGGCAGGGACGTGCGCCGCCGTCAGCGCATTAAAGATCGTCGACTTGCCGATATTTGGAAGACCGACTATGCCGCATTTGAATCCCATATTAGTACGTTGGTACGTTAGTACGTTGGTACGTTAGTAGGCAAATAATTTCTCCTTTGTTTGCGCTATATGCTTACCAGAGTACTAGGAGCCTGTCGGGAAATTCGACTTGTCATCGCGAGGAGGCCGAAGGCCGACGTGGCGATCCAGTGAAATCAATTAGTTACACTAGATTGCTTCGTCGCTTTGCTCCTCGCAATGACAGAAAGTGTCATTTCCAGACAGGCTCCTAGTGCTCCAATGTATTAGCGTACCAGACTATGAGTTGCAAGGGTTCTAAATTCCTGCTAGTTAGGCGAACTCCTATGAAAACTGTTGGGCTAATAAGTCTTGGTTGCCCCAAAAATCTGGTCGATTCAGAGGTGATGCTGGGCCTTCTGGAGGCGGCAGATTATACGATCATCCAGGACCCGTCGGTCGCAGATGTGCTCATAGTCAACACCTGCGCCTTCATTGGAGATGCCAGAGAAGAGGCGGTGAACACGATTTTGGAGATGGCGCAGTTCAAACAGTCCGCAGGTCGGCAGGTCGGCAGGTCGGCAGGTCGAAAATTGAAGGGCAAATGCAAGAAGCTGGTAGTCGCGGGTTGTCTGCCGCAGAGATACAAAGGTGAGCTGGCGAAATCATTGCCCGAGGTGGACTTATTTATCGGCACGGGAGATTATCATAGAATTGTTGAACTGTTAGAATCTCATCCAAATCCTGAAACACATAAACGCTTAAGCACTCCAACATATATTCATGATCATAAAACGCCACGAAAGATTGCAACAGCCAAACACGCAGTCTATATAAAAATTGCCGAAGGTTGTTTCCACGGCTGTTCATTTTGCGCAATCCCAAAGATCAGGGGAAAATTCAGAAGCCGCAAGATTGACGACATTGTTTCTGAAGCAAGGCAGTTGATAAAGAATGGCGCAAAGGAATTAAATCTAATCGCGCAGGATACAACATCATATGGGAGAGATCTGAAAGACGGTACGGATCTGGCGAAACTTGTCAAAAAGATATCGGCCATCAAGGGAGATTTTTGGATCAGGATTATGTACGCCTATCCGACTTCTCTGACAGACAGGACGATTGATGAGATCTTCTCACACAAAAAGGTCTGCAGATATTTAGACATTCCGATTCAACACATAAACGATCGCATCCTCAAATCGATGGGGAGGCGTGAGAAGTCTCAAGATATAAAGAGACTTGTCTCGGTGCTCCGTTCAAAAGTCCCCGGCCTAACACTGAGAACATCTCTGATCGTCGGGTTCCCCGGAGAAACTAAGTCCGACTTTGAGGAACTGCTCGGATTTGTAAGGGAGGGTCACTTTGATCATGTCGGGGTCTTCACATATTCAAAAGAGGAGGGGACGCCCGTTTTTAAGTTGAGGGATAGTGTTCCAAAGAGGGTGAAAGAGGAGCGCAGGAAGAGGTTGATGGAACTGCAGATGGCTGTATCAAAAAAGCTCAATAGCACATGGTTAGGCAAGAAAGTTAAAGTATTGGTTGAAGGCGAGAAAGTGGCCAGGACTCAAGGCCAAGCACCCGAGATTGACGGGGTGACCTATATAAGGGGGCTGTCCCCGAAGTCGGGACCTGCCCCCGTTGTAGGGACATTTGCCACTGTAAAAATCACGCATACTGATGTATATGACTTATCAGGAAAGGCCGTTGACCGTTGATCGTTTACCGTTTATCGATAAACGTTCAACGATAAACGATACTGATGTATATGACTTATCAGGAAAGGCCGTTGACCGTTGATCGTTTACCGTTTATCGATAAACGTTCAACGATAAACGATAAACAGTTTCAATTATGACATCATCATCATCCGACAATCTAATCAGATGGAGCGGCAAGGAGAAGCCCTTCTATGAAGCTTATTATCTAAAAATCAATGACCCGGCTATGCGCATTGCATTGTGGCTCAGATATCTCATATTTTCTCCAACCTATGCTCCGCCGACTGCCTCTGTCTGGGCAATCTTTTTCGATTCAAACAGACCGTCAAAAAATACGGCGCTGAAGGAAGAAGTCTCCGTAAACGAGTTTGTTTATCACAGGCGCATCTTTGATCTGAATATCGGCGGTGCCGTTATAAGAAATGATCATGCGAGCGGTTCTGTGACCAAAGACGGTCTTTCCATTGCGTGGAATTTAGACTGGCAACCCTCGCTGAATAGTTTCAGGGGCTATCCGAATATTTTATATCACCTTCCGTGGCCATCGACAAAAGTGGTGGCGCCAAATTTAAAAGTTGAAGCAATTGGGTGGATCGATATCAATGGCAAACAATATAGATTTAATAAGGCGCCGCTCCATCAAGGACATATTTGGGGGAAGATCTTCACCAAAAATTGGGCCTGGGCAAATTGCGGCGCGTTTTCAGAAGACAAGTCTGCCGTGCTGGAGATGTTGTCGACACCAAGATTCGGGCTCGGCTATTTAAAGAGTTCATCGGACGAGATGCGCTTCAAGGTCAGAGGGGCATATTCCCTTGATGGCTGGGAGTTTACGGGCCGCAAGCTCTTCACAAAGGTTTCAGGCGTAATCAAAACGGCACCGCAAAATATTATTGGCGTTACATATAATGATCCAGCCGGAGGACACAGATACTGTTACAATACTAAAGTTGCCGATTCAGAAATTCGGGTCCACAAAAAGGGGAAGGGCGGTTGGAAGACTGTTCAGACTTTCTCATCCAACAAGACCTGTGCGTATGAATCAGTCAGCTCTGTGCCCAGCACGAAAATTTCTCTATGTCTGTAAAGATAGACCACATCCTGGAGAAGGTCAGAAGGCCGTCACGTTATATCGGCGGAGAGATCAACTCATTCAATAAGCCGTGGAGTGAAGCGAGCGTTAGATGGTGTCTTGCGTTTCCGGATGTCTATGAAATCGGCATGAGCAATACCGGGCTTGGCATCATCTATAATGTCCTGAATCAGGAGAAGGATATCCTTGCCGACCGAGTCTTTGCCCCATGGATTGATATGGAGGCCGTGATGAGAGAGGAAGGGATTCCTCTTTGGGGGCTGGAGAGCAGAAGACCCGTTAAAGATTTTGATGTCATCGGCATTACGCTTCCTTATGAGTTGACCTATACAAATATCATCACGATTTTGGATCTTGCGGGCGTCCCACATCGCTCAAAAGATAGGGACGAGAACGATCCTTTCGTGATCGGCGGGGGAGTTATGGCGTTTAATCCGGAACCGGTTGCGCCGTTCTTCGATGCAATCCTGCTGGGAGACGGAGAGCGGGCGGTGTTGGAGATAAATAAAGTATTAAGGATTAAGAAAAAAGGATTAAGTAAAAGCGAGATCTTAAAGAAACTGGCCGATATTGAGGGCGTGTACGTTCCAGGAATTTCTAAGTCAGTTAATAAATCTATTGTTCCAAACATTGATTCAGCACAATTCATTACAAGGCCCGTCGTTCCCTTTATGAATATTGTCCATGACCGCGTGGGCGTGGAGATTCAGCGCGGGTGTGCGAGGGGATGCAGGTTCTGTCAGGCCGGATATGTCTATCGTCCCGTCAGACAGCGTTCTCCCGAGACAATCAAAAAACTGTCAGCCTGTGCACTGGAGACGAGCGGCCACGAAGACCTCTCATTTCTTTCTCTTTCTGCAGGAGATTATCAGGGGCTACCAGCCCTTCTCAAAGACATTGCAGAGGCTCATGCCGAACCGTGGATAAATATAACCCTCCCTTCGCTTCGTGTTGAGACTCTCACACCGGAGGTGCTGGGTGTTCTGAAAAGATCTCTAAGAGGGGGTTTTACTCTCGCACCTGAGGCTGGAAGTGAGCGACTGAGACGCGTCATCAACAAGGGTAACACAGAAGAGGATCTCTTGAAGACGATTGATCAGGTCTTCTCGCTTGGCTGGAGACAATTGAAATTATATTTTATGATCGGCCTCCCGACCGAGACAATAGAAGATGTGGAGGCGATTATATCTCTCGCCAACAAGGCCTTCGACATAGGTAGGAGACATAGAAGAGATATCTCTTTTACGACAAGCATCTCAACATTTGTCCCCAAACCGCACACGCCGTTTCAGTGGTGCGGCCAGCTCTCGATTGAAGATACTCTTGTCAGGCAGGATATGTTGAAGAAAAGTCTTCGCAGAAGAGGGATGGAACTCAAGTGGCACGGCGCAAAGATGAGCTATATTGAGGGGGTCATGTCGCGCGGCGACTCTTCGTTGGCGGATGTGATTGAGAAGGCGTGGAGACGCGGGGCCCGTTTTGATGCGTGGGATGATCAGATGAAGTTTGAGACGTGGATGGAGGTCTTGACGGAGAAGGAGGTTGATCCGAAGAACTTTGTGGAGAGGGAGCGGTCGTTAGACGAAAAACTCCCTTGGAATCATTTATATACACAACTTGATCGTGATTTTCTGAAGAGTGAATATCAAAAGGCCATTTCGGGAGAATTTACGGATGATTGCGTCACAGGAAAGTGCTCAAACTGCGGTGTCTGTGATTTTGAGGAGATAAAAAATCGTGTCAGGAAAAATTAAGTTTACATATTCTAAAAAAGGGAACGCCCGCTGGCTCTCCCACCTTGAGTTGATGCAGGTCTTCAGACGTGCGTTCAGGCGCGCAGGTCTGTCGGTCGAATACTCTCAGGGGTTTCATCCGCACATGAAGATGAGTCTTGGAAATGCGCTCAAGGTAGGTGCGGAATCAGAAGGCGAAACGGGCGAGGTAATCCTCAAATCTGATGACGAGATAATTATAGACAATGCATTCAAACGAATAATTCTTCCGGAGGGTCTTTCAATCACAGACCATTCCATCAAAACAACTTCTTGATTTTCGGATTGATCGCAGTGATAGGGTTCTGGATGTTCAGATGTTGCGATGAGGTCTGAGGCATCCTGACCGTGAAAGGAAGCTCTTTGTGGATCTGCTGTCCAAGGTCGATATGATTTAATGTTGTTTTAATGAGGAACCCTGTCTCCTGAGAGATATTGTCGGACACTTTGAATTTTAAAGTATAGGTATTGTTTGACTGCGTCTTCAGATCAATATCACAACTTACCTGTTCAATGGCATTACTGCAATTTGAATCAGGCATGCTCGTGATACTGCTGGCGCTCGGGAGGACAATTTCTAACATCGCATCTTTATAATCCAGATAATTACTATTTTTGACCTCGGTGGTTAATATCAGGATATCTCCCGGTGCAATATTGTCGCCATTATCATCGGTCAGGCTCTGCTTCAGCGTGACATTGCCGCTCTCAAATGAGATTTTGATCTTCTGCGGTTGAAGCACAAGGATTGAATCGTCCGGACACGTTACCTTCGGTTCCAGCGAGACCTCTTGGCCGTTTTTCGCCTTACTGCCGACAACCTTCAACTGCTCCGAAACTGTGCAGATGGCATCATTGGTTATATCATATGACTGGACGTCGCTCAGCGTCGGAAGAACATTGGACAGATTGAGTGTACTGCTGATCCCACCGTATTTCTTTTTGATGAACTCGGGCATTGTCAGATCCAGCAACTTGCAGGAGCAGGGAAAGTTAATCAAAAGATCGAACGATTCATCATAACCGACTTCAATGGCTGTGGGTTCCGGCAGTTGGGTGATGGATGTATAGTAATCTCTGGATACCGGTATATCAATTGCCGTCTTTTCGGAGTAGTTTTCTATGTTAACGCAACCTTTTAGTCTCTCAACTGTATCTACAGGTACCGGTTCTTTCGGTGTGGTGGTTGTCGTAGTGGTCGTGGCATCTTCGGTTGTTTCTGTGCTGACAGTCCCTGTTGTTGTAGTTCCGTCCGATGTCGCCTTTCCGCTGAGAGGTGCCGCAATCTGCGGTTGAGTCGATGGTTCAGTATAAGAGGCCGCTGTCTTTTTCACAGTGATGCACCAATATCCGAGAGCGCCGTCGGTCTGAAGTCTGAAGACGCCGCCCTTTCCGGTGACACCGCTCTTCATTGTCTTGCTGTCCAGCATGGCCGTGTACAAAACCCGTTCAATACCTTTTTCATTTTCATCCAGTTGTTGATTATCATTCTCATCCAGGTAAACAGTTCCGCCGATTTCGCCGGCGCAGGCAGAAAACAGCAGTGCAATCATTAATAGTAGTATTATTTTTTTCATAGGGCCTACACTAGCAAAAGAATTTAATTTTTGAAAGGGGTAATTTTAGTTTACAAACAACTAGTTATACATTATCTACGGGCTCAATCTGAAAGGGTAATAAATGTCTAATGAATTGATTATAAACGTGACTTTGGGCGAGAGCCGGGTTGCAAGGCTTGAAAACGGATCCGTGGCAGAGTTTTATGTAGAGCGTGCCCGCGATGCGGGGAGTGTTGGAAATGTCTATAAAGGGAAGGTTGTCAGGGTCCTCCCCGGCATGCAGGCGGCATTTGTTGAGATAGGTCTCGATAGAACGGCCTTTCTGCACGCATCAGATGTCCTCCCTTCGGTCGAAATTGGCGAAGGGGTAAAAGAAGCGGCGCAAAAGACGAATATTCAGGATCTCTTGAAGGAGGGGAAGGAGATCCTTGTCCAGATTGCGAAGGATCCGATCGGCACAAAAGGGGCGCGTCTCACATCTTTTGTATCCCTCCCCGGCCGTTATCTTGTTTACATGCCGACCGTTAATCACGTTGGTGTCTCAAGGCGCATCGAAAGCGATGCAGAACGTTCCAGGCTCAAAGATTTTGTAAAGAAGACAAAGCCGAAAGGTTCCGGTTTTATAATAAGGACAGCAAGCGAAGGCGTTGCACATAAAGAATTAAAGCTGGATATACAATATCTGACGAAACTCTGGGAAGAAATTTCTGCGAAGGCTGAGGGGATGAAGGCCCCGTCTCTTGTCCACTCAGATCTGGATGTGACGCTCAGGGCCGTGCGTGACATGTTTCTTGCGGACATAGACAAACTTGTTGTCGATTCCAAGAAGGAGCACGGAAGGATCAAGGATTTTATCAGGACGTTCATGCCGGACATGAAAAAGAAGGTTGAGCTCTACAAGAGCAGAGAACCGATCTTTGACAAATATGGAATTGATGTAGAGATCACGCGCGCGCTTGGTCAGAAGGTGTGGCTCAAGTCCGGCGGATATATTATCATTGAACAGGCAGAGGCACTGACGGCGATCGATGTGAACACGGGGAAATATGTCGGCAAGAGAAATTTAGAAGACACGATTCTCAAGACAAATCTCGAGGCGGTTCGCGAGATTGTTTATCAGTTAAAACTCCGAAGTCTCGGCGGGATTATCGTTATCGATTTTATCGACATGGAGAATACTTCCAATCGCGGCAAGGTTTATAACGCTCTCAAAGAGGCGTTGAAGGCCGACCGTGCAAGAACGACGATCACGAAGATCTCCGAGCTTGGACTTGTGGAGATGACACGGAAGAGGACGCGGGAAGATCTCCGGCGCGAGCTCACAGATCCGTGCCCGTATTGTGAGGGGAAGGGATATCTGAAGAGCCCGACGACAGTCTGTTATGAAATTTTCAGAGACGTTTTGAGAGAGGCCGATTCCATCAAAGGGGGGCAGGTTTATGTCTATGCCCATCCGACCGTGGTGAGCATGTTATATGATGAAGAGAGGCCATCCGTTGAGGAGCTTGAGAGTAGGACAAAAAAACGTTTAATAATCAAGGGGTTAACGGAATACCATCTGGAGCAGTATGAAGTCTCCGGCAAATGAGACACCAGGGGTCAGACCCCCAGCGTCTCATCCCTTATAAAATCTTGACTTTTTTAGGGCGGTGGGATAGACACGCCGCCTCAAATAACTGAATCGGAAGGAAGTTTTTTATGTACGCGATAATCGTAACAGGCGGAAAACAATACAGAGTTGAGAAGGGCCAGGCATTCAAATTTGAAAAACTGCCGGGAGAAGCCGGCGCCAATGTCAACTTTGATAAGGTCTTGATGCTGGGCGGTAGCGGCAAGCCAAAGATTGGAGCACCGTATATTGACGACGCGTCCGTTGAGGCGAAGGTGTTGAAGCAGGACAGGACAAAGAAGATTATTGTTTTCAAAAAGAAGAAGAGGAAGGGATATAAGAAGGCCAGAGGTCACAGGCAATCTTTTACAGAAGTTGAGATCACGAAAATAGTTAATGGTTGATAGTTTAACGATAAGCATAAAACATTAAACATTAAACGGAGTTAAAATGGCAGAAGGCGCACAAAGAAATAGTCGTACCAGTCATGGCCAGAGAAGGGGCGTGAAGAGATTCAGCGGTCAGGTTGTTGGCGGCGGAGAAATTCTCGTACGTCAATGCGGCACCAGAATCTATCCCGGAGAAAATGTCGGGATTGGCCGCGACAATACGCTCTTCGCAAAAGTGGGCGGCGTTGTCGGTTTCAAGACACGCGGCGATCGCAAATTTGCCTTTGTTAAGGTTGAGTAGGTTAAAAGAAGGTAAAGGAAAATTATTTTTGGCCCTCTTCTTGAAAAGAAAGAGGGCTTTTTATTTTTCAAACTAGAGTACTAACGCACCAACGAACCAACGCACCAACGAACCAGATGAAATTCATCGACGAAGCCAAAATAGAGGTAGTTGCCGGAGACGGTGGCAACGGTTGTAGCAGTTTCCGAAGGGAGAAGTATATTCCGAAGGGAGGCCCCGACGGCGGCAACGGCGCGCGCGGCGGTCATGTCATTGCAAGGGCCAACGGCGGGATGATGACGCTGATGGATGCGAGATATAAAAGACATGTCAAAGCGGGTCGCGGCGGTCATGGCAAGGGGAGTCAGATGAACGGTGCGGCCGGAGAAGACGCAATCCTCAATGTCCCGACCGGAACAATGGTCTACGATAATGATACAGGCGAACTGATTGCCGACATAGTGAAGACAGGCGAAGAGGTGATCATTGCAAGAGGCGGCAAGGGCGGCCGCGGCAACATGAATTTTGCAACTCCCACAAACAGGGCGCCGAGAAAAAAAGAGGATGGAGAGAAGGGGGAGGAGAAGGTTATAAGGCTTGAGCTGAAACTTCTGGCAGATGTCGGTCTGGTCGGCCTTCCAAACGCGGGAAAATCGACGCTCATCTCGGCCATCTCAAATGCAAGGCCCAAGGTCGCCGATTATCCTTTCACAACAAAGACCCCGTCTTTGGGAGTCGTTCGTCATAAAGGAAAAGAATTTACCGTTGCGGATATTCCCGGGCTCATTGAAGGTGCTCACACCGGAGCCGGTCTTGGCATACAGTTTCTGCGGCACATAGAGAGGACGCGCGTGATCATTCACATGATCGACGTTGCGGATCCCAACTATAAAGATCCGCTAGATGCCTACAATGCCATTTGTAAAGAGCTTAAATGTTACGGTGAAAAACTTGCAAAGCTTCCGGAGATAATTGCGATAACGAAAATAGATATTCCTGAGGCCAAAGACGTGGTTGAAAAACTCGCAAAGAGGTTGAAGAAGAAGGGCAAAAAGGTTATCAAGATTTCAGCGGTCGCCCACAAAGGCCTGGATGAACTACTGGATAATGTGGCGAAGATGGTATAGGCGCTCGTGAGAAAGTTATTGCGAGCCCATAGGGCGAAGCAATCTAGTGCGACCAATTGATTTCGTTGGATTGCCACGGCCACTCACCCCGCATTGCGGGGTGAGTGGCCTCGCAATGACTGCTTTTCAGTAAAAACCAATCACTAGTTAGAGCCTGTCGGGAAATTCGACTTGTCATCGCGAGGAGGCCGAAGGTCGACGTGGCGATCCAGTGAAATCAATTAGTTACACTAGATTGCTTCGTCGCTTTGCTCCTCGCAATGACAGAAAGTGTCATTTCCCGACAGGCTCTAGTTACTAACCACGGCTTTTAAATGGTGAAATCGATCTTAGCTTTTCAATAATTTTCGGCATCTTCTCTATCGTATGCTCAATCTCTTTTTCAGTTGAATAACCCGAGAGCGAAAATCTGATCGATCCGTGCGCCCTGTCGAAAGGAATCTTCATTGCGCGCAGGACATGTGACGGTTCCAGCGACCCGGACGTGCAGGCCGAACCGGATGAAGCGCATATTCCGTATTCATTCAAGAGGAGTAGGATTGCCTCTCCTTCAACATTTTTAAATCCGATATTTGAGGTGTTCGGAAGCCTGTGATCCCTGTCGCCGTGCACAAAAGAATCCGGTACGGAACTGATAATCTCATTTTCAAGTTTATCACGAAGCAAGCGTACCTCTTTATTTTCTCTACCAATATTCTTTATTGCAAGTTCTGCGGCCGCGCCCAGCGCAACAATAGATGCAACATTTTCCGTTCCGCCCCGTTTTCCGCGCTCCTGATGACCGCCCACAATAAACGGTGAATATTTTGCGCCGCGCTTCAGATATAAAAAACCAACACCCTTGGGCGCGTGAAGCTTGTGTCCGGATACTGCAAGGTAATCGATCGGTGTGTTTGAAACATTGATCGCCACTTTTCCCGCCGCCTGAACTGCGTCTGTATGAAACGGAACATTTTTCTCTTCGCAGATTTTTGCAATTTCTTCCACCGGGAAAAGGACGCCGGTTTCGTTGTTTGCCCACATGACAGAGACGAGCGTCGTATCTTTTCTGATAGCATTTTTTAGATATTCAACATTCAGTATTCCACTGCCGTCCACTCCGACTTCGGTTACTTCATAACCCTGTTTCACAAGTTTCTGACACAGAGCCCTGACTGCCGGATGTTCAACCGCGGTTGTAACGATGTGTTTCTTGGAAGGATCTGCCGACAGGGCCGACATGATCGCCGTATTATCACTTTCTGTGCCGCAACTTGTAAAGATTATATCAGATGCGCGTTTGGCGCCAATCAGCGCGGCGCATTGCTCACGCGCCTTATCGATAAATTTGCCGACCTGCCCGCCAAAATTGTGCATGCTGGAGGGGTTGCCATACAGATCTTTCAAGAAGGGGAGCATGGCGTCGAGCACTTCCGGTGCCACCGCTGTTGTTGCATTGTTATCCAGATAGACAGTCTTCATCAATTGACCTCTTTCACCCTCAGCTTTGGAGAGACATCATCTTTCAGTTTATGTTCGATAAAATCTTTCATTGTGGAGGCGGCGCCGATGCAACCGGAGCAGGCCCCTTTGAGTTTGATGAAGACGACATTGTTATCAAGATCTATCAACTCAAGGTCTCCGCCGTCGCGCTGAAGGGTAGGGCGGATCATATCATTCAGGAGATGTGACACACGGTCTATCTTCTGAATGTTTGTGAGTATGTCGTATTGTGTCGGCTTTTCAAAATTTGCCTCTTCCTGTTGCGCTTCAAGAAATACTTCTTTGATCAGTGTGCGAATGTCATCGTGGCAGTTGCCACATCCACCACCCGCCTTTGTATAATTTGTCACCTCTTCAACCGTTGTTAAGTGATTATCCTTTATCGCCTTTTTGATCTCATGTTCTGTCACGCCGAAACACTGACAGACAATCTTTCCGTCAATAATCTTCTTCTTGTCAGATCCGACCCCGCGATAGTTCCGGATTGCCGCCTGAAGCGCCTCTCTCCCCATGACGGAGCAGTGCATCTTGGCCTCCGGCAGACCGCCCAGATATTCGGCGATATCTTTATTGGTGACCTTTTCAGCCTCTTCAAGCGTCATCCCTTTAACAATCTCAGTCAGGGCAGAGCTTGATGCAATTGCCGAGGCGCATCCGAATGTCTTGAATTTTACTTCACCGATGCGTCCCTCTTTATCGAGCTTGAAGGTGAGACGGAGCGCGTCGCCGCAGGCCATTGAACCTACCTCGCCGATTCCGTCCGGCTTTTCAATCTCGCCCACGTTTCGCGGATTCAAGAAATGATCTTTAACTTCTTTTGTATAGTCCCACATATTAGCTCCATGTCAGCAGGTCGTCAGGTCAGCATGTCCGCAGGTCGACAAATAATCGCTGACTTGATGACCTGTAGACTTGCAGATCTGCCGACTTACAATAACGTCTTCATAAGCGAAGGGACGTTGTTATCTGTTTTTTTCTCAAGGCAGAGCTTGCATGTCGCCTTCTCAGTAACGTTATGACAGTGCGTGCATCCCTCAATTATATTGATCACGTTTTTTAATTCTTTTACCGTCGATTTATATTTTTCAATCTTGTTATTAAATTCGTCCAGTCTCTGTTTCAGGTGATCAAGCAGGGGGCGCGTTAATTTTGATCCGTCTTCTCCGTGGCATTTCAAACGAATCAGGTTGCTGATATCATCAAGGGACATTCCCAATTCCTTAAGCGTCAAGATCGTCTTGATTTTCTCTTCCTGATCCTGATCAAAGACCCTGAAACCCCCGTCCGAGCGGGCGGTGGCGATCAAGCTCAGCTCTTCATAATATCTGAGGGTCCTCTGCGATATCCCGAATTTCTTCGATATTTCACCTATATGAAGGTTTCTATTTTGCATATCCGCGTACACCGATACCGAACCTTAACGTCAATGTCAAGGTTTATCTTATGGGGACGTTTCACTTCTGATGTAGATTACATGCGGTTTTGATGGCGGCCATCTAAGCCGCGCAAATAAAGGGTTAGAAGTGAAACGTCCCCATGGTGGGAATGGTTGACTTTTAAAATTCCTTCTGATAACGAGCACTTTCACTATGGGAATATATAAAAAACTACCGGGTCGCAGGACAGAAACACACAACATAACCACCGATTTTCCAAAATGGGTCACGCATGTTTATGAGCTCTCCATGACAAGATGGCGTCTCATGGTTGGAATTGCCGGTGGTGTGGTGGTGCTGATTGCGGTCATTGTTGGCGCGGTTATGCATATGAGCGCCAGAGACGAGTCGGCACGCGAGGCCCTTTATCGGGCATCTGTCAACGGTGCCGGAGAACTTGCGGCATATGAAGAGGTCTTTAATAAATATTCAGGAACCGATGCCGCGATGATTGCAAGAGTGAAGGCGAGCGATTTATTGATTGAAGAGGGTGACATGGAAAAGGCCGAAGAGATATTGACTCCGGTCAGGAATAAAAATTCTGTTGTGGGAGTTTTAGCACTCCACAATTTAGCGGCCGCAAAATTGAATGAGGGGAAGCCGGAAGATGCCGCCAAAGATTATCTCGAGGCGTTTAATAATAAGAAAAATCCGGTCAGGAGTCTGAGTTATTACAACGCCGCACTTGCCTATGTTTCAGCATCCAAATTTGATGAAGCAAAAAAGATTCTGACAGAACTCTCGGACGAGGCGTCGGACATCTATTCGCCCGAGCTCGGCATCAAGGTGGAGCAGGATCTCCTCTGGCTGGCCGGAAAGACAGTGATTAGTGATTAGTGGTTGGTGAATAGCGGGAGGTCATTGCGAGGAGCGAGACGACGAAGCAATTCAGTGCAATCATTTGAATTCACTGGATCGCCACGTCGGCCCTTGGCTTTCTCGCGATGACAAGACGGATATGAAAAAGATTATTCTAACATTTCTTTTACTGGCTCAACTCATTCCGGTTGTT
>CAZTCA010000021.1:0-1752 GCA_964612405.1 uncultured Pseudomonadota bacterium | reverse complement strand
TATGAAAAAGATTATTCTAACATTTCTTTTACTGGCTCAACTCATTCCGGTTGTTTCATTTGCAGGAATGAAGGAGTTCAAGCTCCCCGTGCATGGCAAGTGGGTGACAAAGCTAAAAAAAGAGAAGGTCCTCACGACAAAGCCGTATCAGTTCACGTCTCCTATTGTGGATTATGACAGGATCTTCGTCGGTGCGGCAAGCGGTTATATCTATTGTCTGAATAGAAAAGACGGCCACAAGGTATGGTTTACAAAACTTGACGGCGGTGTATATGGAGACCCGGTTGTCTCCGGCGCCTATGTTTATATTGGAGATCGCAAGGGGAACGTCTATTCAATTAACAAACTTGATGGAAAGACCTTTTGGGAGACGAATATCGGCGGAGAGATTTCATCAAAGCCGATTGTCACAGACGACAAGGTATATTTTGTGACGGCGCTCGGGCAATTAGTTGCCCTGAATAAAGAGAGTGGTGCAAGGCTCTGGCACACGATAAAAGACACAATACTCCCGTCCATGACGATCAAGGGTTCTTCCGACCCTGTATTATATAATGGTTATATTTATGTTGGCCTTGCGGATGGAAGTCTTGTCAAATTTAGTTCTGCAGACGGAAATAAGATCTGGGAGAAACAGCTCTCCAATAAGCGGGCGAATTTTGTGGATGCAGATGCCTCTCCCGTGATTGCCGATGATGTCATATATATATCGTCAGTTGACGGCAAAACTTTTGCACTGAAGGTGTCCGATGGCGGCGAAATCTGGAGAATAGAGAAGGGCGGCGCGAATGATGTGGCCGTTGAAGGCGATCGCATCTATCTTTCAGTTGGCGGCGTTGTTACATGCGCCAGCAGGCAGACCGGAATAACGATCTGGGAGACAAGCACAGGTGATGTGGAGATCTCCACGCCGGCGATTAAAGACAACGTTGTTGCTGTTGCATCGACAGACAGCAGACTATATTCGATTGATAAGACAACGGGTGAGTTGAAATACAAACGCTATATAAGGAAGGGGAGTTTCGGCGATCCGATAATAGTCGACGACATGCTCTATGTCCTCTCCAACACATCCCGCCTCTTCGCCTTTGAAGGTTCAAGAAAATAAATTCCGACATATTCTGAGCGTCTCAGAGACGCTGGGGGTCTGACCCCTGGTGTCCAGACTATGGCGGCGATTGGGCAACAAAAAACCCCTTGGGGTTTCTTAAACTCCAAGGGGTTCTGATTAAAAAGTCCGCTCAATTATGCTTATCCGTAAAAGTGACTGCGTCTCGGCACGAATGCATCTTTGATTGACTGTGCCTCCGCAATTCTCACTCTCGCGTCTGCGACATGTCTGGTCTTCTGAACATCCGCGGCGGCGTTATATCTTGCGATATCTGTTTGTGCATTGGCGGACACCTTGCCCAGATTTTCCGCTCTTTCCTGACCGTCCATGGCAATCCGATACATATAAAGGTTTTTATCGGCTTCGTTGTCCGCCATCTTCTTTTGCACCAGAAAGGTATAGGTATCTCTCAGACCGACAAGAACCTCTTTGCCGAGTTGCATTCCGGCATTCAGACCGTAAGCGATCTTCTCAAATTCCTTGCCGCTGATCATGGACTCAAACGCCTTATCCTGCCATGTCGTTGTGCCCGGTCCGACGATCCGGCCGTCTTTTACCTGTACAAGGCTGTTGCCTATTTTAAATATACCAGTTTTGCCGGCGAGATCAATTTGTTGTGGTGTTGTGTTGTTGGGATGAAA
>CAZTCA010000020.1:0-16874 GCA_964612405.1 uncultured Pseudomonadota bacterium | reverse complement strand
TTCTTCGCAAGCGGCATTTGTGTCTTGATGCGGTTTAAGAATTTCTTTGGACAACGTTTCCTTTGAACAGCCACACTACAACTCACAACTATTGTCTTATCAAAATATTTGTCCCATCCCGCCTCGAAGAGGAGAGGGACCTCTATAATGACAACCCCTTTTGCAACCCTCTTCACCCCTTTGAATATTAGTGGGTGTAATATTTTTTCTAACTTTCTTCTCTTTTTTGGGTCGTTAAAGACAATTCTGGCGAGTTTTTTTCTGTCTGAGGTGCCGAACAATCGTACAACTATCTTTTTAACTATAGGCTTCTCCAAGAGTTTGTGCGCAATCTTGTCTGTATCGATAGTCCTGACACCCAGTCCTCTGAAGATGCCGGCCACAGTCGATTTGCCGGTGGCAACACCACCGGTGAGCCCTATCAGTCTTTGTTTTTTTTGCCTTTGCACTTTGTTTCCTCTTCCTCAATATTTACCAGAGACTTCAGTCTCAACAATGCATCAATCAGCGGCCTCACCGCACGGTCGCCGTAACTGCATATTTCTTCAATGTGCTTCGAGACGTCGTTATCTTTCGGGGCCTCAAGAATGACCGCAACCTTTTGTATCACCTTGTTCCATTCCGGCTCCAGTTTCGCGTGAACCATTCTTATGGTAGGATTCTCAAGCGCCTGCTTCTCCATTGTGGTCCACACATTGTCCACAAATTCCTTCATCGTCCAGTCTTCCTTGACGCGTTTCGCCTTCTTCCGTGCCTTCGGTTTCTTTTTTGAAATCTTTTTCTTCTTCAAGGTTGTTTTTTTCTTTTTAGTCTTAGCCATAATACCTCACTTTTCTATATCTCTTGCCAATGCCAGCAATTGATTCTTCTCGTTCAAAGAGGGATCGTCCAGCACCAACTCCACCAGCTTACCTATTATCTTCCCCATTTCGGGTCCGGACTTGACCCCGATCTCCATAAGATCATGACCGTTGATCGCCAGGTCCTTCGCGCCGAACGGCGGTTTCTTCTCCAGCTCCTCAATGATTCGCTTTTTGAGCTTTAACACGCCGCCCACGCCACCCGGGTATTTGCCGCCGCGGTTATCCGCAATCCTCAAATCCACCAACTTGAATATCAACTCTTTGCCGACTTTATTTACAAATCTACGAATTGCCTTTTCCGTGAAGAACGACTTTGTCTCGAACATGTGGTTTTCTATAAGCATCAGGACATTTTTCGTGTCTACGCCGATATTTGTTACCTTCAATTTCTCAAGCCTTTTCTTTGCAATTCTTTTTGAAACGATCTGATGCCCATAGAAAGCAACTCTGTCCTGTTCCGGAACATATCTGGATGTCTTTGCCTTGCCTGTGTCGTGGAAGAGGGCGGCAAGCATCAATTCAAGATCGCCTCTGTGATCTATCAACTCATCTCCGGCCGTGGCATCCAAGACAATCATTGTATGTCTGAAGACATCATGCCCCTTATCCTGAGAAATCCCGATCGTTGCAGAAAGTTCCGGAAAAATATGATTGAGCATTCCGACGCGATTCATCAATTCAAAACCGACGGATGGTTTCTCGGCAAGAAAAAGCTTCTTAATCTCCTCCGCCACACGTTCGTCAGACACCGTCTTTATGAGGTGAGCGTGTTTCTTCATACTCTCCAGCGTTTCCGTGTCAATAGAGAGGTCAAAGCGGGAGGCAAACTGAACTGCGCGGAGCAGCCTCAGGGGATCTTCAATGAATGATTCTTTGAATACCTGTCGCAAAACCCCGCTGGACAAGTCTTTTCTGCCATTGAATGGATCGACAACCTCATCCGTTTTCAGATTCCATGCCATTGCGTTAATAGTAAAATCTCTTCTGCCGAGGTCAACCTCAACCGGAAGAGTGTGGTCATAGGTTACCTTGAAATCTTTGTGCCCGCTTCCGGTGGAGACTTCTTTTCTTGGAATAGCAATGTCATATGTCGACTCTTTCTTTTTATGTGGAGAGAATTTTAATACACCGAACGATTTGCCGACCAGCGCCACTCTTCCAAGAGGTTTCAGGATAACAGACAATTTGTCCAGAGGGATCCCGGTGACCAGATAATCTTTATCTTTAGATTTGCGCTTCAACAACCGGTCGCGGACAGTGCCGCCGACTTCATAGACCGTGCCGCCGGCATCATGTATCGACTTCTCAAACATAAAACCCCTGATTATTCATTAATAAATGTTTTTACATCCGCATCCTTCATAAGGGACGAGATCCAGATCTGCATGAACTGTTGCTCATTCTGGGAGATGAGTTTGTCGACATACTCTTTCTTATCTTTCTCCCATTCTTTGTCGGTGGGCTCTTTTTTGGCGGTGAGTTTTACGGCAAACCATTTCTCTCCGGATTGAATCGGTTCTGATTGCTCGTTGATGCTGAGCTTGAAAAGCTTTTCCCATGCCTCAAAGCCGGGATTAACAGGGAGAACGCGGTTACGCTCCGAGACCGTGATCGGGTCGACCGTTCTCTTTTTGCCGTTTTTGTTCAATTTTGCATCGTCTTCGGTATCAAACTCAATAACAGCAAATGTCCATTTTGTATTTTCCATATTATAAGAGACCTTCGCCAGCGGCGCCTTGCCTGCAGACCCGAAAATGCTGTTGACGCGGTTGAGCAAAAGATCGCTTTTAACCATCTCTTCATAGTTCAGGTTGAACTTTTGAGAGAAGTAGGGGAGGAACCTCTGTTTATATAAAATAGGATCGAACTCGCCATCGCTGTTTTTTGCGACGGGGAGACTCATAATAACTTTTGAGAGCTCGAGCTTTGTCGGTTCCGCACCTATCTTTTTTCCAACCCTTTCAATCATCTTTTGCTGGATCAGCTGTCTCAATGCAGTTGCCTTGACGCTCTTTTCAATGCTTTCAGGAAGAGGCTCATCTTCCTTTCCCTTGAAGATTTTTTGATACATCTGATATGTGTTGTCATAAGCAAGTTGATATTCCGATCCGCTGATATTAATTCCGTCAACTGAGGCAACAACTCCGCTACCGCCGCCGCCGCCTGATTTCTTTGAGATCTGATTATATCCGAAGAAGAAGATGAAAACTACGATGATCGCCCCAAACAGGACCTTTACAATTATTGACGCCGCCCTTTTTCTAATTAAATCTAACATATATAATCCCCCTATATTGTTTCAGCCAATACCTCTGCTATATCTCTCACTTCCACATCATTTGCACTCTTTTCCCTTGCGGCGTCTGATAACATTGTGAGGCAGAATGGGCAAGAGGTTATAAAGTTATTTGTTCCGGTCTTTTGGAGGTCCTCCAGGCGTTTATGGTTAATGCGCGTGCCGAGGTTCTCTTCCATCCACATACGTCCGCCGCCGGCACCGCAACAACGGCCCTGATCTTTGGTCTCTTTAGGCTCGGATATTTTATAGCCGGCACTCTTCAATATTTCGCGCGGGGCCTTGTAAATGTTGTTGTAGCGGCCGAGGTAGCAGGAGTCATGAAAAGCTACGTCATTGCGAGGAACGTCAGTGACGAAGCAATCTCCTGCACTGGATTGCTTCGCTTCCGCTCGCAATGACAGGCGGCCGGATTTCATCAGGTCATTTAAAAATTCCGTATGGTGATGGACTTCATAAACGCCGCCGAGTTGGGGATATTCATTTTTCAATGTATTATAACAGTGAGGGCAGGTGGTGATGATCTTTTTTACGTTATATTTTTTAAATGTCGCAATGTTTTCTTTTGCAAGCATCTGGAAGAGATATTCATTTCCGATCCTGCGCGCCGAATCACCGTTGCATTTTTCTTCTGCGCCGAGAATTCCAAACGAAACACCGGCCTTCTGTAATAACTTCACAAATGAGCGGCCGATCTTCTTCGCGCGCTCATCAAATGATCCCGCGCATCCGACAAAATAGAGGTATTCAACATTTGAGTCCTCGGACATTATTTTGACATTCAGATCCTTTGCCCAGTCGCCGCGCGTGGAGTGTCCGATCCCCCAAGGGTTTGAGTTCGTTTCAATATTTTTGAGCGTTGTCTGTGCCTGCGGGCTCATCTGCCCCTGCATCAGGACCATATTGCGGCGCATATCAACTATCTTATCTACATATTCGATAAATACGGGGCATGCCTCTTCGCATGCCTTACAGGTTGTACAGCTCCAGACCGTGTCCGGGTTTATTACCTTGTCGATGAGTGGGAGATTTTCGTTGCTGGTTGCTCGTTGCTCGTTGCTAGTAGATGATTTTCCAGATGCGGGGATTGTCCACGAATCCTTGAAGGACGTATCACTGTCATAGAGATGATTTCTCAGGTCTGTTATCAATTGTTTGGGATTCAAGGGTTTGTCCGTTGCAAAGGCGGGGCACTGATCCTGACAGCGTCCGCATTCCGTGCAGGTAAACATGTCCAGATGTTGTTTCCAATTAAACTCGTCTATTTTTCCGACGCCAAAGGTCGTTGCCGACTCATCCTCCAGATTAATAAGGGAGAGGGCTCCGGCCGGTTCAAGTTTCTGGAAGAAGACATTCGGCAATGCCGTGATCACGTGAAAATGTTTTCCATAAGGGAGCCAGTTTAAAAATCCCAGGATGAAGATGATGTGCGTGAAATATGCGAAGTTGCGCCAGATGTTGAACTCGATCATAAAATCCGAGACCATCAGCGTGAGGATAGTGATCAGAATAATGACCGCCTCCATCGACAGGGTGAGTCTCTTCGGTTTCAGGACGACGCGCCTGAAGATCAGGCCGAGGCAGCCGATAATCACGAGCACCTGAAAAACATCTTTGAATATAATATAGAAATGACCGGCCGATGAATTGAGAAATCCGTCGGCAAAATATTTGTCAAAGCCCACGCCGAAGAGTATGATGCTTCTCAAGGCAACCGCGCAAAATCCCCAGAAGATAAACGCGTGCAGAACGCCGCTCCCCCGACCGTGCAGAAAAAATTTCTTCTGTCCGATTGCATAGAGAAACATCTTCCAGAGTCTCTTTGGGATCTTATCAAATCTTGATGTCGGTGCGGCACGTCTGAGAAGTGCGAGTCTCGTGTATGCTGTGAAGATGAATCCGGCCAGACCTGTAAAAAGCAGAATTGCCGTTGCTGTTGGAAACATGCCTCCCCCTTGGCTTTAAAGGTTATTCTTCCGTCTTTGTTGTGCCGGGAAATTCAATATTGACTTCAGGCACGGCCTCTGCGCCTTCGGCGGTCTTGAAATAGTCACGTTCTCTATCAAGACTGAATGTGCCGACAAGCATGTTGTTCGGGAACATCTTTGCGAAAGTGTTATATCCCTGAACGGAATCGTTATATCTCTTTCTCTCAACCGCGATCCTGTTTTCCGTTCCGGCCAGTTCATCCTGCAGTGCAAGAAAGTTCTGGTTGGCCTTCACATCCGGATAGCGTTCAACCATTGCCATCAGGTTGAAGAGGGAACTGCTTACCGCCTTATCTGCGGCGATCTTATCAGAGACGGTTCCGCTCTTTGCGGCCTTGTTCCATGATGCGCGTGCCTTTGCAACGCCGATAAAGACTTCCTGTTCATGGGTTGCATATGCCTGCACGACATTGACCAGATTCGGAATCAAATCATTTCTTCTCTGCAGAACCGTTTCAACCTGTCCCCATGAGCCGTCGACATCCTGTCCCAGAGCGATGAGCCGGTTGTATTTTGATACACCCCAGCTGACAAATCCGGCGGCTACAACGCCTATTGCGACTATGATTATTAATACCTTCATCCATGCTTTCATAAAACCTCCAATTCTGTCATTGCGAGGAGTCCTAAGCTTGTTGAAGGACGACGAAGTAATCCAGTGTCTGCACTAGATTGCCGCGTTCCGCCTTTGGCGGAACTCGCAATGACTTTCATTTAAAAAGTGTCGATATATCTAACGATTGCGTTGATTGAAGTCAAGTACTGTTCAAACTTTTCAAACGCCTCTTTTTTGTTCCAGACCACACTCCCTTCTCTCACATCTACTACCTCTAGAAATATTGCCGGGTCTAT
This sequence comes from uncultured Pseudomonadota bacterium, assembly GCA_964612405.1. Classification (GTDB taxonomy): domain Bacteria; phylum UBA10199; class UBA10199; family 1-14-0-20-49-13; genus CAZTCA01. The sequence continues at coordinate 10,875 of CAZTCA010000020.1, read as the reverse complement.
GCCAGAGAGCTTTGCGAGTTGTTCAATCATCTCCTTTTTGCCGGGCTGAGGAGTCGTTCCCGCAAGCCTCAAGATACCTCTGAAGACCGCGAAAAACGATGATGAGGATTCAAGTGCCAGCCTGATAAGTCCTTTGGGTTTGTCGGCCAGCATCGCAAGGCGCGGGCGCAAATTCATGAGCATGCTTCGCAGTTCATGTTCACATTGATGGCGAAGATTTTTGGGGTCAATTGTAATATCCTTAAAATAATCTTCACCTGCGATAATTTTGTGGCGTTCCTTGATATCAAAAAATTCTATAGGAAAAACATCCGAAGAGCTTTTTATTATTTCTGGTGAAAAGAAAAGTGGAGGAGGATTGCCTCTCTTGACCCATTTCCTGACGAGTGATGAGGACTTGGCGATTTCAACTGGCGCCAGATTTTCTAACACTATAATGATATTGTAGTCCGAGACCTTTTTCTGAAAATCTCCCCCGGCAGCCGAACCGTATAGAACTACCGACTTGAGATTTGCGTCGTAGGTGCTTTTCAGTTTTTCGGTAAACTCGTTGGTATCCATACTATCTCCTTTAGAATCGTTTATCGTTTATTGATATTGATAATGTTGTTCAACGATCAACGATCAACGTTTTTCACCATCCACCACTAGCCCCTCCGCCACCGGAGGAACCTCCGCCAAATCCTCCAAACCCTCCGCCAAATCCGCCTCTATGAGAGCCGCCCCGTCCTCCCATCATAGAGAGCATGAAGAGCGCCGCCCACGGATTTTTAATAAAGAAGAGGATAAAAAATATAACAAGTATTATCCTGAAAATTTTTGATATGAGCGTAGGCGGCTTTTTGATGCCCTGCACATGATATAATCTCTGCGATGAAATTCCCACCGCGGCGGCCGCATCAAAATTTAGATTAGTTTTTTTTGCGATGATCGAAACCGTTTCAGCGGCGCCGTTCAACAGGCCAAGGCCAAAATTTCCCTCTTTGAAATGGGGGATCATTGTGTCTCTGATAATCCTTCCCGCAAGCGCATCATTTATGTAAGGCTCAAGTCCGTAACCGACTTCGATTCGTGCTCTCTGCTCTTTTGGCGCAAGAAGAATTAGAAGACCGTTATCTTTTCCTTTTTCGCCGATGTGCCACTGCTCAAACATTTCCACTGCATATGTTTCAATGGGGAGGCCGTCTAACGTCGGGACGGTGGCGACGGTTATTTCGTTGCCGGAGGCCTTTTTGAAGTTTGTCGCCAGATTGTTAAGCTGAGCCTTTGCGGCTGGCTCAATGATATTTGCAAAATCATTAATAAAACCAATAGGTTGTGGGTATTCCGCCGCATGAGAAATCGCCGGAATAATGATGATAAGTACACAGATAATAAAGGTTTTCTTTATTCCTTGCATTGAACGGCGTTATTAGCATATTTATGCACCGACATGCAAGTCAATGAGAGAGAGATTTTTGATCTGCTTGAAAGCCGTGCCAATCCGGCATCCGGAGAGGCGCAGGATGTGGTGGGGCGCGCACTTTTGAAAAAGGGTTTATCGCTTGAAGATGTCGCAATTCTTGTGAACACGAAAAATCCTGCAGAGGTTGAAAAGATTTTTGAGGCCGCGGCCAAGATAAAAGAAGAGATCTACGGCGAGAGGCTTGTCCTTTTTGCACCACTCTATATTTCAGATTATTGCATCAACAATTGCGCCTATTGCAGTTTTCATACAGAGAACGAAAAACTTTCGCGCAGACAATTGACTTTTGAAGAGATTGCCGACGAGACCAAGTGCCTCATTGATATGGGGCACAAAAGGGTGCTTATTGAGTTTGGCGAAGATCCGGACAGAAATCCGATCGATTATGTTTGTGAAGCGATCAGGACAATTTACAAAGTCAGAAGCGGCAACGGAAATATCCGCAGGGTGAATGTTAATATTGCCGCAACGAGCGTTGAAAATTATAAAAGGTTAAAGGCGGAGGATATCGGAACATATCAGTTGTTTCAGGAGACATATCATCGCGAGACCTATGAGAAGGTCCACAGAGGACCGAAGGGAAATTATGACCGCCAGCTAACTGCCCATGAAAGGGCATTTGAGGCCGGTCTGGATGATCTGGGGATCGGCGTCCTGTTTGGTTTGTATGACTGGCGGTTTGAGGTTCTGGCACTGATTCAGCATGCGAATTATATGGATAAGACACTTGGTGTCGGTCCTCACACAATCTCGGTTCCGCGTTTCAGAAAAGGGAACGGGATAAATTATTCTCCCGAATATCCGGTGAGTGACGAAGATTTTTTGAAGTTAATTGCAATCTTGAGACTCGCGGTTCCGTATACCGGCATGATTTTGAGCACACGCGAATCTCCGGAGATCAGGACCAAGGGTTTTAAGCTGGGTATATCGCAAGCAAGTGCGGCCTCTGTTACAACTCCGGGCGGGTATAAGAAATTGACCGGAGACCGGAGACCGGAGACCGGAGACGGTCAGTTTGATATACAGGATCATCGAAGCGTAGATGCGGTAATCAAATCTGTGATCAAAGACGGGATGATCCCAAGTTTTTGTACAGCATGTTACAGGTCGGGTCGAACAGGGCACAACTTTATGGATCTGGCAAAGCCGGGCGACATTCACAATTTCTGCAGGCCAAACGCGATTCTTACATTCACAGAATATCTTGAGGACTATGCGGATGCAAAGACAAAGAAGGACGGCTATTTGTTGGTAGACAAGCATTTGGCAGAGATTAAAAGTGATAAATTAAAATTGGAAACTGAAAATCGGATTAATGATATTAAAAATGGAAAAAGAGATCTCTTTTTTTAAAGTTCAGAAGCATCTCTTCTGGCTTTTCTAGAATCTTCCATGCTCATCTTGCACACAGCTTTCATTATCGGTTTTATTTCTTTTCTCAACGCGGCCGGAATATAATGAACGGTGGTGTTTCCAACGCTATGTAAGCCTCCATATATTTCTCCGGTATGGATATCGTGTAGTGCGATACAACCAATAGCCCTTACACCCTCATATTTTTTCCAGGGCGTGTTGATATTCTTCTGGAGCCTCATTGACGGTAATTGCCATACAATATCTCCATTAATTTAAAACATATGTAGTGGGGATGGGTGAAATAATCAACAACTTTATTCGACGGAGGGAGTGCTATCTACTTCATGTTGATATATTGAAGCGGGATGCCAAGGTCCTGCGCATTCATTGTTTGGATGACGGTCTGGAGATCGTCGATCTTTTTCCCCTGAACCCTGACCTGTTCATCCTGAATTGATGCCTGCACCTTCAGATTGAGTCCCTTGATGATCTTAACGATCTTTTGCGCGTTATCTTTTGAGACCCCTTCGTTAACCTTGATATCCCTTTTCAAATAGCCCTTGGAAGTTTTTTCCAAGTCTTTAAATTCAAGACACTTCGGGTCAACCTTTCTCCTTGTGCAGTGGACGATAATCATGTCGCGGATAGCGTTCATCTTCATATCGTCGGCGGATGTGACATGGATGACCTTGTCTTTTTTGTTCAATTCAACCGAGGTGTTGGTGTTGCGGAAGTCGTACCGTGTTGTGACCTCTTTGATCGTGTTGTTCACGACGTTGTCCAACTCCTGCATGTCGACCCTGTTTACAATATCGAATGATGGCATGAGGGTTCTTTAACTACAGGTTTAGTCTTTTGGCAATGAAATAAAGGGTACTTCTAAAAATACCGACTGTCATCTTGACTCCTTCGGCTGCCATCCTGAGGGGAGCGAAGGATCTCCTGCAAGCAATTGGATTCATGAGATTCTTCCCCCGACATTCGTCGGAGTCAGAATGACAGGCTGAGCTATCTATAGGTTTTTAGATGTGTTTAAAGTTATTCAAAACTTCATCAAAACTCGGTTTGCCGTCACGGCGGGTAAAGTAGAAGCCGCAGTTCTTCTCCGGAGGCGGGCGGCCGTAAAGCTTGAGCTTTGGATATTCCCTGCAGATCTTGGGCCTGATATAATAAATTTTACACGTGTTGTCGGGCCTGAGAAAATTGCAGGAGTATAGGAGATAATTCTCTTCGCGGCTGTCGAAGATGAAACCGAACCGGAGCTCATGCCACTTGATAGTTGCGTTCAAGAGGCGGGGGAGGCGGTTAAAGAATTTCGGATATTGAATTGCGAGAAGCCTGCAACAGTTTCCGCATTTCCTGCATGCACCTCTCCTGACATATTCGGTTTTTCTATTATATCCAACAAACCAGTTCGCCCACGTCTCCAGATAATAATAGATAGTGCTCAGGACAAAGGTTGTCGCGCGGATAATAAATGTGAAAATTTTCCCCAGGACTTTTCTCATCTTTACCGGCGAATCTGACAGGAATGAAGCGTCCAGTCAAGCCGCTTGGTTTCCATTTCAAATTCCCCCTTGCATACTTAATCCAGACGTCGTAGAATGCCCCCAATGATTGCGCAATTAAAGGGGATGATCAGTCATAAGGCCACGGATCACGTCGTTGTTGACGTCGGCGGTGTGGGCTATCACGTTGTTATCTCACTCTCCAGCTTTGATAAGATGCCGCCTGAAGGGGAAGAGGTGACACTCTTCATCCACACGCATGTTCGCGAAGATCAGATCACACTCTTTGGGTTTACATCAGTGAGAGAGCGGGCAATCTTCAAGCGTTTGATTAGTGTCTCGGGTGTCGGCCCGAAACTTGCTCTTTCTGTTCTGTCCGGCCTTGCGCCGAAAGATCTCATCGACTCGGTGATCAAAGAAGATTTAACAAGAATTAACGCAATCCCCGGCATCGGCAAGAAGACGGCAGAGAGAATTGTTATTGATCTGAAAGATAAATTCGTGAAAGAGTTTGGGCCTGTGGAGATGGGCGCGGAACCGGCTGTCAGCGGCAGACCGCTATATGATGATGCAATGTCGGCACTTATGAACCTTGGATATAAGAGGGCGGCGGCAGAGAAGGTGATGGCGGGCGTCAGTCTTGATGATAAAACCACAGTTCAGTCGGTTATAAAAGCGGCACTACGAAGTATGCCAAACGGGAACTCATAAAATGACAGAGAGAATTGAATTGAATCCAACAAAGACTCCGGAAGAGCAACAGTTCGATGCCACGCTCCGTCCCAGGACGATGAGTGAATATGTCGGACAGGAATCTGTTAAGGAGAAGCTGGATATATTTATCAGGGCGGCGAAAAAGAGGGGAGACGCGCTCGACCATTCGCTCTTTCTCGGCCCTCCCGGCCTTGGAAAGACTTCGCTTGCCTACATCATTGCAAATGAGCTCGGCGTCCATATTCAGGCGACATCCGGTCCGGTGCTGGAGCGACCCGGCGACCTTGCGGCAATTCTGACAAATCTGGAGGATAGAGATGTCCTCTTTGTTGATGAGATTCATAGAATGAACAATGTGGTTGAAGAGGTTTTATATCCGGCGATGGAGGATTTTAAACTCGATCTTGTCGTCGGACAGGGGCCTTCCGCCCGCACGGTGAAGCTGGATCTGCCGCGCTTCACGCTTGTTGGCGCGACAACAAGGGCGGGTCTTCTCACATCGCCGCTTCGCGACCGCTTTGGCGTTGTTTCGCGCCTAGATTTCTATTCGGCCGAAGAGCTTTCGCAGATCGTCACAAGGTCGGCCGGTATCCTGAAGATTCGGATTGAGAAAGACGGTTCGTTTGAGATCGCAAAACGTGCACGCGGAACGCCGCGAATCGCAAACAGGCTCTTGAAGCGCGTCAGGGATTTTGCCGAGGTGAAGGCGAATGGTATTATTAACTCCCGCGTTGCCCGCGATGCCCTGACCATGCTTGAGGTGGATGAAAAGGGTTTTGATTATATGGACCGCAAAATCCTGATGACGATAATTGACAAATTCGGCGGCGGACCGGTCGGCGTTGACACGCTTTCATCAGCCATCTCGGAAGAGAAAGAGACCATTGAAGATGTTTATGAGCCGTTCCTCATTCAATGCGGCTATATCAAAAGAACTCCGCGGGGGAGAGAGGCCACACCGTTGGCCTATACGCACCTTGGCCGCAAGATAACAGAAAATAGCAAACAACTGGGGCTCCTCGACTGATATGAAGAAGTTTTTAAACAAGCTGTGGGCCTCATTATCAGACCGCGAGCATATCATCCAGATTGCGATTTGCCTCGCCTTTCTGGTATTTTTTTGGTTCACAGTCTTCGGCGAACAGGGATTATACCAGCTTCACAAGTCATTTCGCCTGAGATCAACTCTGCAGAGAGAGCTCATCACACATCAGGAGAAGATTGAACATCTAAAAGAAGAGAAGAGATTTTTAAATCATCCAAAATATCTGGAGCTTGTAATTCGTCAAGAACTTGGGTATGTGAAAGACGGAGAAGTTGTTTTTCAGAGGATTGAATAGGGGGGCTGATGGATCCGATTAAAAAGAAAGAATTCTTAAACATTCCAAATTATATTTCTCTGGGCAGGATTGTGGCCGTGCCGCTCCTTGTTGTGCTGATGATATTTATCAGCGACGAAGAGGTGGGGCGTTCCATCTGGAACGCCACATGGAGTCTCATGGCCTGCCTTGTTTATGTCCTTGCAAGCCTGTCTGACATGGTGGACGGGATCATCGCCCGCAGAAAAAAAATTGAATCGTCGTTTGGCAAGTTCTTTGATCCGCTGGCCGACAAACTTTTGAATCTTGCCGCCATGATAATGTTAATACCGCTGGAGAGGATCCCCGCATGGCTCGTGATTCTCCTCATGGTGCGTGAGATCACAATCACAATGCTTCGGGGTGTCGCGGCAAATGAGCGCATTGTCATCGCCGCAAGCAAATGGGGGAAGTATAAGAACGCGTTTGGCAGTATCGCAATCGCAGGGTTGATCCTGCATTATCCATTCTTTGGTGTTCAGTGGAAACTTATCGGCTGGGTCTTTTTAGTAATCACCGCTGTCTTCACAGTCGGTTCCGGCGTTCATTATGTCTGGGAGTTTGTTAGGAAGATTAAAGCGCAAACGATTGAGACACCAGGGGTCTGACCCCTACGATCTTTTCGCCCGACTTCAGGATAAAGACCTTTTCAGACATTCCTTCACTGTCGGCCAGCTCTGCAAGTTTTTTGGCGGGCGCATCAGTGTTCTCTCCCAAAAATTTGAAAGTTCCGTGATGAATCGGGATCATCCTCTTTGCGTTCAGACTCTTGAAAGCGGCCAGCGCTTGTTCGGGGTTCATGTACCCCTTTCTGCAGAGCGATTTGTGCAAAAAGCCGGCTATCGGCAGAAGTGCTGTATCAATGTTGTATGTCTTTCCAATCTCTTCAAAGTGCGTCCCCGGTCCGGTATCTCCCGCAAAGAAGATCCGTTCATTGGCATTGCTGATAATATATCCGTTGCAGGTCTTATATCCCAGTCCCGGTATGCGGCAACCGGTGTGTTCTGCTTGTGTCGCCGTGATCTCAATTCCGTTCGGAAGTGTGTGTTTTGCCCACTGCTTAATTTCAATCACGGGATTTCTGATAAACTTGCCGACGAATGAACCGAGCCCCACCGGCACAAAAACCGGGACGGAACTTCTGATATATTTAAAACTCTGAAGATCGAGATGGTCGTGGTGTGCGTGGCTGATCAATATTGCCGAAAGTTCAGGCAATTTCCCCAGATCATATCCCAGCTCGCTCTGCCTGCGGAAGAGGAGAAACTTGTTGACGAGAACCGGATCCGTCAGAATATATGACCCGCCCATCTCCATTAACGTTGTCGAATGCCCTATATAAGTTATTGATGTCATTGACATTGTAATATCAAGTTGATAGGTGGACAGCAAGCAATTAATTCGTGCGTTAGTTCATTAGTTCGTTGGTGCGTTAGCATAAAACCAACGCACAAACGCACAAACGCACAAACGCACCATATGGGCTTCTTCCGACCAACATCTGCAGAAATTCACCTTGGAAATATGAGGCACAACTTTGACTGCATCAAAGGGCTTGTCCATCAGAACATCAGGATTATGGCAATGGTCAAGGCGGATGCCTATGGTCACGGCGCTGTTCAGATATCCCGCGCACTGGCCGGCCTTGGAGTGGCGTCACTGAGCGTTGCAACGGTTGAGGAGGGTCTGGAACTGCGCGAATCCGGAATATCCGCGCCGGTGATAGTCATGGGCGGGCTTATGGGTGTCGGGAGTGCGGCGGCAGGAATGATGGTCGGCGCCAACCTGATACCGGTTGTTCATTCATCGGAGGTTTTGGGATTTCTGGATGCAACAGCCGCGGCGGCACACAAGATGATCGGTGTTCATCTCAAGATTGACACGGGGATGACACGTCTGGGTGTCATGCCGAAAGCGCTTGCGAACGTCCTGAATCGTTTCAAGGAGAGCAAGAATCTGCGACTGGACGGTGTGATGACACATCTTGCCGATGCGGACGATGATAAATATACAGACTATCAACTGGGCCTCTTCAAAAACTGCGTTGCGCAGGTTGAAGAGATGACGGGGCCGGTGCCGGTATGGCACATTGCAAATTCAACGGCGATCCTCAACGGCCACTATCTGACAAATTCTACATCCGGCGAACACTGGGTGAGACCCGGACTTGCCTTATATGGTTCAAACTCATTTGTTGCAAAAGATAAGGCGGCGTTCAAACCGGTCATGACGCTGAAGAGTAAAGTTGTCATGATCAAGAGCGTGCCGGCCGGAACAAAAGTCAGCTATAGTTGCACGTTTGAGACCAAGCGCGAGTCGAAGATCGGCGTCATCCCGATCGGCTATGCAGACGGCTATCCGTGTGCGCTCTCAAACAAGGCCTTTGTACTTGTCAAAGGGAAACGCGTTCCGGTTGTGGGCCGCGTGACAATGGATATGATAATGGTCGACCTGACAGATCTGAAAGAACATCACGTCGGTGACGATGTGATTTTGATGGGGGAGCAGGGTGGTTCAAACATTTCTGTTGATGAAATTGCCGGATGGGCGGGGGCAATTCCCTATGAGATATTTTGCGGTGTCTCAAAGAGGATTCCGAGAATTTACGTGGATTAATGGATAAAATTTTATCAATACTTCAACCGATTGCAGACCCTATCGGCCTGAAGATCAAATCCGTCACAAGGGCGCTTGGCGACTGGTTCCTCTTTGTTTATGAAGCGGTTGTCTGGATTCCAAGAAAGCCATATCGTCTTCAAAATTTATTTCGGCACATGGAATTTATCGGCGTCAAATCGACACCGATCATCCTCCTCACGGGCGTCTTTGTCGGCGCCGTCTTCGCCCTGCAGACAAGCAAGGCATTCGCACTTTTCAATGCAGATAGTCTTGTCGGTGCGACGATCGGGCTCTCCCTCACGCGCGAGATCGGGCCGGTCTTCACAGCACTCATGGTTACGGCACGCGCCTGCTCCTCAATGGCGGCCGAGATCGGCACAATGCGCGTCACAGAGCAGATAGACGCGCTGGAAACAATGGCCGTGAACCCGATCCACTATCTTGTTTCACCGCGTGTCGTTTCGGCAACAATCATGACGCCGCTTCTGACCGCCATGTTCGACCTGATCGGCGTGATCGGCGCGTGGTTTGTTGCAGTCCATCTTCTGCAAATCAGTGAAGGGATGTTTCTGGATAAACTATATTACTATGTTGATATGGAAGATTTCATCGGCGGCCTCATCAAGGCCGGAGTCTTCGGTTTTCTGATATCTACAATCAGCTCTTATCAGGGCTATGTTGCAAAGCTTGGGGCGAAGGGTGTTGGTTGGGCAACGACCAAGGCGGTGGTCATTTCATCAGTTACAGTATTGGTTATAGATTACTTCCTAACTACTTGGATTTTAGAGCTTTTTGGAAAGGTGGTTGTCTAGTGATAAAGCTCGTCGATCTTCATAAATCGTTCAAGACCCAGAAGGTTTTAAATGGCCTCAATCTCGACATTCCCGAGGGGAAGATTACGGTGATTATCGGCGCCAGCGGTGTGGGGAAATCGGTCCTTTTGAAACACATGATAGGACTCGTCAAGCCGGATCGCGGGGGCGTATTTATTGAGGGTGTGGATATAAGTAAATTGGCCGGACCCAGGCTCGTTGAGATTCGCAAAAAATTCGGAATGCTCTTTCAGAGCGGTGCGCTTTTTGATTCGTTTAATGTCTTTGACAATGTTGCCTTCCCGCTGATTGAGCAGTCACGGCTCTCGGCGGGAGAGATTAAAAAGAGCGTTGAAGAGAAGTTGAGGCTCGTTGGCCTCTCCGGCATCAACGAGAAGATGCCATCCGAGCTTTCGGGTGGCATGAAGAAGCGGGTGGGGCTTGCGCGGGCGATTATCCTTGAACCAAAGGTTATACTTTATGATGAACCGACCACGGGGCTTGATCCGATTATGAGCGATTCTGTTGACAAGTTGATACTCGACATGCAACAAAAGCTGGACATTACATCTGTGGTTATTAGTCATGATATTAAATCGACTTTTAACATCGCAGATCAGATGGCAATGATTCACGAGGGGAAAATAATTGAGTCGGGGGATCCGGAAAGTTTCAGAAGATCTTCGAACCCGATGGTTAAGAGATTCATTCAATAATGACAAAATTAAAAACAGAGACAAAGGTCGGAATTTTTGCGCTGGCATCACTTCTTGTGATCGGTTTTATCACGCTCAAGATCGGGAGTAGTTCATTTGTCTTCTCTCGCGGTTATGAAGTGAAGGTGGTGATTGACCACGCGATTGGTATTCGGACCAAGACGCCGGTTGAGATAGCCGGGATCAAGGTTGGGAGCGTCAAAAGCATTCGCCTGCTAGATTCCAGAAGAGCCGAACTGACACTTCTTCTTGATAACGATCTGAGCCTACCGATCGATACAAAGGCGGTGATCAGGTCCAAGGGGATGATAGGCGAGATTCTGGTTG
>CAZTCA010000019.1:0-16990 GCA_964612405.1 uncultured Pseudomonadota bacterium | reverse complement strand
GTCGCTTTGCTCCTCGCAATGACAGAAAGTGTCATTTCCCGACAGGCTCTAATTACTAATCGAATATTTGCTGAAAAAGTTGCGCGTTTTTATATAGCAATATTAATGCCACATATTGGCGTTATACGCTTAAATATTATTTAATAATTTCAAAAGGTTATAGTGGAAGGCGGCAACCTAATCCGGAGAAACTGTACTATTTACTGTAAAGCCGGAATAAAGGTGTTCTGTAATCAGAACAGACCACACACACAATTATCGGTTGATTATGAGCTCATATGGGTCTATAGGGTCCCTCTCACATGATACTCAACAGCATCAACAGCCCGGACGATTTAAAGAAAATCGATCTAAAGTTTCTTCCGGAGATCTGTGCACAGGTTCGTGAACAGATTGTTGATACAGTTTCAAAGAATGGTGGCCACATTGCACCAAGTCTTGGCGTAGTTGAGCTGACTGTTGCGCTCCACTATATCTTTGATTCACCGAAAGATAAAATTGTTTGGGATGTGGGCCACCAATCATATGCGCATAAAATATTAACTGGTCGCAGAGACAGCTTTCACACACTTAGACAAAAAGGTGGACTGGGTGGTTTTCCTAAGATTAACGAGAGCCCTCATGATATCTTCGGGACAGGCCATGCCTCCACCTCAATTTCAGCTGCAACCGGAATTGCAAAAGCATTCAAAAGAAAAGGACTGGATAATAGAGCAATTGCAGTCATTGGTGATGGGGCGATCTCTGGCGGACTTGCATTCGAAGCTTTAAACAATGCTGGTTATAAAGTTGGAAATCTTATTGTTATTTTAAATGACAACGAGATGTCCATTTCCAAGAGCGTTGGAGCGATCTCTAAATTTTTATCAATTCATATTCACGGAAAAGCTTTTGGCAGAATTAAAAGGGCTTTGAGAAAACTTCTTCTTCTAATTCCTGTTTGGGGAAAGATTGCTTATAAATTAACTCAAAGAATTGAAGCGACTTCGGTAGGCTTCTTCACGCCCGGGTCTTTGTTTGAATCTTTTGGTTTTCATTATATTGGCCCGCTTGATGGTCATAATCTAGAAGAGTTAACATCTGTCTTTAAAGACGTCAAAGAAGAGCCGATTAATGATAAACCGATCCTGATCCACGTCCTGACAAAAAAAGGTAAAGGTTATTATCATGCTGAGACAGACCCGACACGTTTCCACGGCCTAGGACCGTTTGAAAAGGCAACCGGTAAACCGCTCAAGAGCGGCGGGAAGACATATACAAAAGCATTCAGTGATTCGATCCTCAAACTTGGAAAAGAGAATAACAAAATTGTTGCGATCACAGCCGCAATGGCGCCAGGCACAGGACTGGAAAAGTTTGCAAAAGAGTTTCCGGATCGTTTCTATGACGTTGGTATCGCCGAGGGGCATGCGGTCACTTTTGCGGCCGGCCTCACAACAGAGGGCTTCAGACCCGTTGTCGCAATATATTCAACATTTCTCCAACGCGCAATCGACGGAATAATTCACGATGTGTGTCTGCAGAACCTGCCCGTCACGTTCGCGATTGATCGCGCCGGCGTTGTTGGTGATGACGGACCGACACATAACGGAACATTTGATCTGACATACCTGAGAATGATTCCCAACCTGACACTTCTTGCGCCAAGAAGTGCTGAGACCTTGGACAAGATGCTCGCCTTTGCAACACAGCACAACGGGCCGGTGGCGATGCGCTATCCGCGAGGCGCAGTACCTGAAGAAGTATTTGTATCTAATGACAAATTTACGTCGGGAAAAGCGGAAATTGTGTGGACCGCAGAGAAACCCTCAGTCGCAATCTGGGCAGTCGGACATTTGGTGGCTGAGGCCTGTAAGGCGGCCGAGCTCCTGAAAAAAGAGGGGATCAATGTCGTGGTTGTGGATCCAAGGTCAGTCAAACCTCTGGACACAGAACTCTTGAGTGAACACTGCGAAAAAATAAAAAATATTGTCACGGTTGAAGAGAATATCTTGACGGGCGGTTTCGGTTCTGCGGTAAGTGAGTGGATCACCGGCGAGGGTTTTAATAACGTAAAACTCAAAACGCTCGGCCTGCCGGCGCGTTTTATTGAACATGGCTCGCAGGAAGACTTGAGAGCCGAACATTTAATAGATTCAAAAGGAATCACAGCTACGGTCAGACAGATTTTGCATCATTCGGATGGGGCAGTAGAATCACCTTCATACACTCTTTCGCATCGGCAACTAACTTAAATCCCTTGCCTGCTTCGTCGAGCTTCAGGCGGTGTGTAATTAATTTCTCCACACCAATTTTCTTCTCGGCAATAATACCGATTGCACTCTTTATATCATCGGGTCCGGCTCCGTAAGACGGCATCAGCTTGACTGCATTTCTCCAGAAATCATTCACCGGTATCTCTAAATTCACTCCCGGCTCTGTTGGCGCAAAGAACATGACCGTTCCTCCGCGATCAACAGAACCCAGCGCCTGTTCAAAGACAGACTTCGCGCCGGTACATATCACTACCTGATCGGCCAAGAGACCGTCATTAATCTTCCTGAAATTTGACGGAATATCCTCAGTCGCCTTGATCACTGCATCCGCCCCAAGCTCTTTTGCAAGTTTCAGTCTTGCTTCATTCACATCGGTGACTACAACCCTCTCCGCGCCATTCGCCTTCGCAAGCATCATGTGCAAAAGTCCTGCAAGCCCACTCCCTAAAATCAAAACGCTCTGCCCTGCCTTAAAATCTGCCTTCCGTTGACCCCTCACAACACAGGCCAGAGGTTCAATAAAAACACCTTCCTCGTATGAAATCTCTTTCGGAAGCAGAAACGTGCCGCGTTCAACATTTATTTTTGGAATACGAAGATATTCCGCAAAGCCGCCCGGATCATAATTTGTTGTGTGAAGCGTTTCGCATGCGGTGTGATTATCAAAGTCACAGTAGTGACAGTTGTTGCACGGAACATGATGAGACACAAATACGCGATCGCCAACTTTGTAACCTGATACTCCGGCGCCTACTTCAACAATATTTCCGGTTATTTCATGACCAAGGACTAAAGGGGCCTTCTTGATTCTATACCACTCCATCACATCGCTTCCGCAAATTCCGCTTGCAATCACTTTTACGAGGAGATCCTCATCGCCAATCTTCGGGACTGGCATCTCTTCTATCCTTACATCATCGTTGTTATAATATTTTGCGACTCGCATGAAGATCTAGAAACCTCTGAAAAAGTTTTCGCTCCTGTCATTGCGAGGAGCCGTGCGACGAAGCAATCTAGTGAAATCAATTGAATTCACTGGATTGCCGCGCTCCTTTGGGGCTCGCAATGACAACGAAAGTGGCTTTTTCAGAGGTTTCAATTATTTACTCTTCTTTGTATCTTCAAAAATTTCTACCGCCTCTTTGACCGAGGCGTTATTATGGATGATGGCCTTGAGGCCCTTTGCCACCGCGACCGGGTCCGGACTCTGCCAAATGTTCCTTCCAAGATTGATCCCCACCGCCCCCTTCTGCATTCCATCGTGAACAAAATCGAAAACTTCTTTCGCTGTCTCACACTTGGGACCACCGGCCATAATCACCGGAACCGGACAACCGTTGACAACCTTGTCAAAGTTTTCACACCAATAAGTCTTCACAACACGCGCACCGAGTTCGGCACAAATTCTTGAACAGAGACCTAGGTAGCGTGCATCCCTCTTTTCAAGTTCCCTTCCAACGGCTGTAACCGCCATGACAGGAATGCCATATTTTTCGCAATCGTTCACGAGATCAGAGAGATTCTTCAATGTCTGATGTTCATAATCGGTTCCGATAAAAACAGAAACGCCAACCGCATCTACGTTCAAACGAACGATCTCGTCAATATCTGTCGAAACAAATTCATTTGCCAGATCCTTACCAACCATTGAGGCTCCGCCGCTCACCCTGAGAACAATCGGCTTGCTGCCCGCCGGCTCAATCGCTGAACGAAGAACACCTCTTGTCACAAAAAGAGCATCGCAATATGGAAGAAGCGGCTCAATCGTCTTTGCAGGCTTTTCGAGCCCTGTTGTCGGCCCCTGAAAATATCCGTGATCAATCGGCAGAAAGAAACACTTGCCGTCCTCTTTTATTAATCTGCTCATTCTTCTCTTCATTCCCCAATCCATATTATACCTCCGTGATTTTATTATGATTTTACAACGTTCTCGCCAAAGCACGCGAACGACGCCATTCCATTACCTTTCACACTATCCGGTGGATGTCAATTCCTACTCAGGCAATGATGGACGGAAATAATGTGTGGAATATTATTACTTTGAACCGCCAAAAAGACGCTGAAATCTGTGGGCATATAACACTGCCAACTCTTGAAGTTCCCCGCCCTAAGTTTTGGTGAGAAGAACTGCCTCAGCCGCCAGCATATTCATGGGGACGATACAATCTCCCTCAACTGAAAAAGCCATCAGATCCCCCATCAGGCAGTGTAAGCCACCTTGATGCCAATAACAGGCCGGAGGATTAAAATCCTCTGACGTCATTTCCGGCTTCAAGCCGAGCAGAAATTTGAAACTATTTTTGTTCACCTTGTTATTTCTCTCCTGCATCACAACCCCAAACGATTCGTCATCCATTGTCACAAGATCTTCATATACAGATCTCGCCGCCTCGAACTTCAGCGACTGTTTTTTTCTTGCATACTTCACTTCATTGGGGCTTTCGAAGTTGATCTGTTTGACAGATCTGCCAAAATATTTTTGAAAGTCTTCGCATTGAGAATCTCCCCCTGTATTATCCCATGAGCAATACAGATCATTTCTGTTGGAAAACTGGATATTTGTTGGTTGATCACCCCCGTCAAGCTCCACAAGAAATAATCCATTAACATCGACCATGAAGATCTTGTCGTCAAAGAAAGCCTTGTTACAGACAAAACTTGAGTCCCCGTATGCGACACAACTATTTTCAGAAATTATAAATCCCATATGTAGCAATCCTATCGGCTATTGATCAAAGAATGTTGCTAGTAAATATAATTTTCCTATGATATCAAATAGTTACATGCTAGGCTAAATGATTAGCAACTCCTTGTATTTATTATAGTTTAGTGTATATTTATATGCCAAATATGAAGAAAATCTCAATAGCATTTATCACCTTATTGGCACTCTCCCTTACATCTTCTGCGGCAATTGCCAAAAACTGCATCAACTGGCCCTATCTGATGAATAAGTACAGTATCGACACATCCGAAAAGGGTTACAGGACTACGGTTGTTGAAGAGTTTGATAACTATACAAAGACACCGGGCGATGAGTGGCTGGAGGTCGGCATTCCATATATCATCGCCGAATATCTTCAGGCCGCCCAGAACATGCACGTACTCTTTGGGCCGGAGGTGGAATTCCATCCGGCGGCCAAAAATGCGCATTTCACAATTGACGGAATGTTTCAGCATGTAAATAATATGTTGAGAATTTTTGTGAAGCTTAACAAGGGCGGCGGGTTGATAAAACAATTCCAGTATGAAATCGCCTATCCGCAGAACGCCCAGTTCTTCACCGCAATGAAAGATGTCTCGATAGCCGTTCTTGCAGTTGTCAGCCCCCCATACGATAGAGATCAGATGGAAGCGGTCAGAACTCAGACCAACGTTCTCCCCGCTTATGAAAATTACATTCGCGGACTAAAATCGCTGTGGACATACAATATTGACAGGATGGATGTGACAAAGACCTGGTTCGATGAGTCAAAGAAGCTCGACGTTCACTATGCAAAGGCTTACGATGGCCTGATCGACTTGTATACGTTCCTTGCAATGTATTATAAGCAGAACAAAGGCGCATTCTCGCAATATTTTGAGATGGTTGAAAAAGAGATCAGCGATCAGGACCGTTTTTCAATCCGCCCATCGGTCCCGAAGAGGCCGAAAAGGGTCATGATTAAAATGATCAAGAAACAGAAAGAGCTCAGAAATAGATATCTTCTGGGGCAGTCTGCGTTCCTGGCCGGACTTCACGCCGCTGATAAAAAACAGTGGAATAACGCAATCAAGTTCCTTAACGAGGCTGTATTGCATGTTCCGGAAGATGCGATCACATGGTATCATCTCTCCGACATGTATAACAGGGTTGGCGACAAGAGCGGCTCTTCGAAGGCCAGATTCAAGGCGCTTGAATTGAATAAGTGTTTAAAGTAGACTGGTTCGTTAGTGCGTTGGTAATTAAATAATGGGAATTAAAAAAATGAAAAAAATTGCTCTACTACTATTAATACCGGCTCTAGTAATTGCTACGGCGTGTCCGAAAAAGGGGACTCTCCCTTCTGAACGCTCCATTTATCACAACAATCAGGGGATGATTCTTATGAACGGTGGTCAGCTCGACCGTGCCGAGTTTGAATTTAAGACAGCCATCGAACTCGCCCCTGATTTTCAGGAAGCATATAACAATCTTGGCATCCTTCTAAAAACTCGCGGCAAGCTTGAAAAGGCCGAAACCTATTTCAAAAGGGCCGTTGAGATTGATAAAAATTATGCCTCACCATACAACCATCTCGGGGCAGTATACCTCGCTATGGATAAACCGGATGAGGCAATCAGCTGGATAAACAGGGCTCTCAAGAAAGATCCTATCTATGCCGATGCGTATTATAATAGAGGCCTGTGTTATATTGAGAAAACAAAGAAGAACCCTCAAAAGAGCTATGTTAAATTTGCCGAGGGTGATTTCAAAAAGGCAACCGAGCTTAATCCGAATTTAAAACTGGTCCACACCGAGCTCGCAAAATTGTATACTGAACTCGGTGATTACGAACATGCGGTTATTCGCTATCGCCTTGCGCTGGAAGACGATCCCAATGATATTGATACCTGGCTCAAGGCAGGGAGTCTCTATCTTGAAATGAAAGAGCCCTTTAAGGCGCAAAACACTTTCCAAAAAGCAATTGAACTGAATCCTGACTCTGCCGCGGCTCACCAGCAATTAGGATTGTTCTACCTCAACGAAGGCCGCTATGAAGAATCATTGGAAGAATTTGTTACGGTGACGCGTCTTGAACCGATTAGCGAAATTGCACAGTTCAGGGTTGGGACTCTGAATTTGACGATAAGCGATATAAAAATAAAAGAGGGCCAGGCAGGTCAGGCAGAAGCATATCAATCGGCGGCAATCAGCGCACTTCAGCAGGCGTTACATATTAATCCAAACTATGTCGACGCCTC
This sequence comes from uncultured Pseudomonadota bacterium, assembly GCA_964612405.1. GTDB lineage: Bacteria > UBA10199 > UBA10199 > 1-14-0-20-49-13 > CAZTCA01. Next base: position 9,791 of record CAZTCA010000019.1, on the reverse strand, counting down.
ATATAACTTAGGTCTTGCGTATTTAAAGAACGGCGAATGGAAAAAGGCGCAAGAGCAGTGGGAACACACGCTGATTCTCGATCCGGATCATGCTCAGACGCTTTATAACTTAGGTTCGCTTTATAATCACAAAAATTTCAGCAGTTCGGCCGTGAAAAACCTCTGCAAATTTATTAAGGTTGGACGTGATCGCTATCTCACAGAGGTAGAGGCCTCAAAGAAAGTGGTTGAATCACTTGGAGGTTGTAAATAGAGATGCCAAAGCTAATCATTGCTGAAAAGGGATCAAAAGACGAGGCCGTTTTTGAGTTGACGGCGCGGGGCTTGACTATCGGCCGTTCAACGGAAAATCAGATCCCCCTATCCGACAAAAACGCTTCCCGCCAACACGCCCGAATCACAATAGAGGGAAATGAGTGCTTTATTATGGACCTGGAGAGCGGCAACGGAACATACCTGAATGGCACGCTGATCACACCACAGGAAAAGACAATGCTAAGGCACGGGGATTTAATTAACATCGGTAATCATAATATCAAATTCAACCAGCTTGATGAAATGCTGGCATCTTCATTCAACGAAATTACAGATAGTGACGTTCTTGAGGTGAAGTTGCTAAAGAAGGTCCTGCGTGCAATAGATAAAGAGAGTGTGCCGAGTTTTGAAGTCTTGAATGGAAACTTTGTCGGCAAAAAATTCTTTCTCTCCGACGATACCGAGGAGCTTTCCATTGGACGTGACACAACCTGCAATTTTCCGGTTGAGGAATATGTTATATCCAGAAAACATGCGAAGATAATCAAAAAGTGGAGCGGTATATCCATTCAGGATCTGAACAGTAAAAACGGAACATACGTTAATAACAAACAGGTCTCAGAAGCAGTCCTGCACGATGGTGACAGAATCGCACTTGGAACGATTGTCCTGATCTTTAGAAATCCAAAAGAGGTGAATCTTGATGCCGTTGGGGAGAGGATAAAGAGAGATCAGGAAGTGAAAAATGCTCCTCCGAGAAGAGCCCCTAGACTGCGTGAAGACGGTGAAATGGACACGGGCGACCTCTCATCAACAGCCGAAGAGGCATTTGAAGATGTGAGCGAAGTCCCCGAGGAACTGCCGGAAGACTACCCCGCCCCACGCCCCAGAAAAGAAATGATCTCGCTCTCCCTATTTGAGATGGGGATGATCGGCCTTGGTATTCTGGTGCTGGTATTTGCTACGGTCTCTTTTATAAATTTAATTGCAAAGTGACTTCGAAGAGGTCATGCAGTCCCGGCCTGCATCGACTCATCCGCAGAGGGTGCGACGTTTGGAATCCCAACGCGTGCAATCGGCTGAATTCTGAGATTCTCTGAAAGTTCCTGATAAGAAAGGACCGAGAGCTGTGGGAATTCAAGCTCTATTATCTTTCTGAAATATCTTCTCACCTCTGCAGTTGTCAGGATGACCGGCGGCCTTGCTCCCGGCGGGAAGGGATGCGACGCAATCTCTCTTCCTACGGCCTCAATTATCTCTTGTGTCACGTCCGGCTCAAGGGCCAGATAGTTCCCCTTGTCCGTGCGCCGAATGGCATTCTGGATCAAATCTTCAATTTCAGGATCGAGCAGATAGACGGCCAGCGTATTTGCAGGACCTGCATATTTGTTCGTTATAAAACGTTTTAGCCCGGCACGGACATGTTCGGTCAAAAGAAGCGTGTCACGCTCAATTTCACCCCACTGCGCCAGCGTCGAGAATATTGTCTTCAAATCTCTCACGGCGACATCCTCCTGAACCAGACGCTGGAATATCTCCGTCAACTGCAACAACGTGATAACTTTTGGAATGAGTTCTTTGACGAGGGCCGGATGTGTTTTCTCCAGCTCGCTTAGCATTGTTTGCACTTCCTGCAGGCCCAAGAATTCATGCGCGTGGCGGCGCAAGACATAAGAAAGGTGCAGGATAAGATATTCTGAAATATCCCACATCCTGAAACCGGCCTGTGTTGCAACATCTTTATGTTCGGCAGAAATCCACGTAACGACAGAACCGTCAATCGGGTGAATCGTTTCGGTCCCGGTGATATTAAAGAGCGATAACTGTTCCAGAGATTCGCCGACAAGGATACAACTCTTCATCACTTTACCATATGCAACCGGAACTTCGTTGATGTTTATTACATAAGCCTCCGGCTCCATATCAACCGTCTGGCCACGAACCTGAATGCCGGGGAAGTTAACACCAAGCTCATAATAGAGACCGTGCCGGAGCAGTGGAATGAGCTCATTGATAAATCTCCCTCCGTCCTGTTTATCGTCAACGTACGGAATGACTGTGGCGCCGACTTCAAGAGAGATGGGTGAAGGCATAATGAATGGCATGACATCGCCGTGCTTCTTGATGGCCTTCTTGACCACATCCTGCCTTGGCGTATCTTTCACCTCCGCAACCGCCTGCTTGCGCGACTTGATGATCAGAAAAGCAAAGCCGCCGGCAAGAAATGACATGAGGAAAAATGGCAGTGTCGGAAGTCCGGGGACAACTCCCAAAAGGGCCAATAGAACTGCGGCAATGACAAGTGCCTTGGGATATGCGGTCAGTTGAGAAACTATTTCTTTGCCCAAGTTTGAGGATTCAATTTCAGATGAAACACGCGTGACAACGATACCTGCGGCAACAGATACCATGAGGGCCGGAATCTGTTGAACAAGTCCGTCACCTATCGTCAGTAGTGAGTAAGTCTGAATTGCCTGCGCAAACGATAAATCACGTTGAACAACGCCGATGATAAAACCACCCACGATATTGATCAGGATGACAATCATGCCGGCAATCGCATCGCCTTTGACAAACTTCATTGAACCGTCCATGGCTCCATACATCTGCGACTCACGCTGAAGTTGCATCCTTCTATGTAGTGCCTGCTCAACATTGATGATGCCGGCACGCAGATCGGCGTCGATCGACATCTGCTTTCCGGGCATTGCATCCAAAGTGAAACGCGCGGCAACTTCAGAGACACGCTCAGCACCCTTTGCGATGACAATGAAGTTGACAATTGTGATGATCAAGAAGAGGACACCACCGACGATATAGTTGCCACCGACAACAAATGAACCAAACGCGTTAATAACCTCTCCGGCATATGCCTCACCCAAAATTAGACGGGTTGATGAGATGTTGAGCGACAACCTGAATAGCGTTATTACCAGTAAAATGCTGGGGAATGAGGCTATCTTCAAGGTTTCCGAAATATAAAGTGAGGCAAGTAGGATGACTACGGCAAACGTAATGCTGACAGTCAAGAGAATGTCTATCAGCCATGTCGGCAGTGGCACGATGATCATGCCAACGACGACCACTACAAGACCGGCAAGGACCAGATCGGAGTATTTGTTTATGAATTCGTTAAATTTAAATATTGGGAGCTTATCGAACATAGTCTGATAAGATATACCACAACTTCCAATCCAACTCCACGAAATTTTTAGCCATTCTTATATGGATGCGTGAGGCCTTATTTGCCGCAACATTTCTTATATTTCTTCCCGCTACCGCATGGACAGGGATCGTTTCTACCGACCTTGGGACCTTCGTTCTTGATTGTAACCTGTTTGGCCTGACCCGGCCTGTTGCCGGCCGCCATCGGTCCTGCTTCTGACAAGGCCTGTGCGGCGGTTCGCCCCACGGCAAAAGCATTTGTGGCGCCATGTTGTTCTGTAACCGGCTGGCTCCTCGACACCTCCAGAGACTTGGCGTCTGCCTCTTTTCTTATCTGAACCTTGAAGACCTTTTCAACCACATCTGCGGCAAATCTGTCCATCATTCCGGCAAACATACCAAAGCCCTCTTTTTTATATTCAAGAAGCGGGTCCTTCTGACCATAACCACGCAGGCCAATCCCCTCTTTCAGATGATCCATCTGCAGAAGATGGTCTTTCCAAAGCGTGTCAAGGTTGGAGAGGACTATAAATCTTTCAACATGCCTCATTACGCCGGGACTGTATTCCTTCTCTTTTTCATCGTAAAATTTCGTGGCAAAATTAAATAATTCTTCTCCAACACCGTCTCTGGTGTGTTTATCCGCCGGCAGATTTGCGATCGAAAACTCAAAACCGAACTGCGCGCGCACCTTTTCCTCAAAGGGTTTGGATTCAAATTCATCAATATCAATTTTGTCGGGCACAAACCCATCCACAATCCCGCTTATAACCCGATCTATCATATTGAGGACCTTATCTTTGCAGTCCTCACCGGCCAACAGCTCGCGTCTCAGGCCATAAACGGTTGTACGCTGTTGATTCATGACATCATCATACTCAAGGATGTGTTTACGAATTGAGAAGTTGTGATCTTCAACCTTCTTCTGTGCGTTTGCTATCGCCCTTGACAGCCACGGATGTTCTATAACTTCATCCTCCTGCATTCCGAGGCGCTCCATCAACCCTTTGATCCTGTCGCCGCCGAATACCCTGAGAAGATCGTCTTCCAGAGAGAGGTAAAAACGCGAAAGTCCAGGGTCTCCCTGACGACCGCTTCTGCCGCGCAACTGATTATCAATTCGCCTGCTCTCGTGTCTCTCTGTTCCCATCACATATAATCCGCCCAGCCCCACAACTTCATCATGTTCAGCCGCACATTTTGTCTTATATTCGGCAAAGATTTTATTGAATTCTTCTTCGGGCGCATCCTGGCCCGCTTTTAGATGTGCCAGCCCTTCGGGATTTCCGCCGAGCATAATATCGACACCTCGGCCTGCCATGTTTGTCGCAATTGTGACAGCACCCTTTCGGCCCGCCTGTGCAATGATCTCTGCTTCTTTCTCATGGTGTTTGGCATTCAGGACGTTATGCTTCACTCCAAAACGGCCGAGCATGTTTGCAATTCTTTCGGATCTTTCGATTGATATGGTTCCAACGAGGACGGGCTGTCCCCTCTTGTGGCATTCTTTTATATCTTCCACCGCCGCCTTGAATTTTGCTTCTTCCGTTTTATAGATCACGTCAGCGGAATCTTTTCTCACCATCGGCATGTTTGTCGGCATAACAAGCACATCAAGGCCGTATATCTTCTGAAATTCTGCCGCTTCGGTATCCGCCGTTCCCGTCATGCCGGCCAATTTTTTATACATCCTGAAATAATTCTGGAACGTGATGGTGGCAAGAGTCTGGTTCTCGTTTTCAATCCTGACACCCTCTTTTGCCTCAACTGCCTGATGAAGCCCGTCGCTCCAGCGCCTGCCGGGCATGAGCCTTCCGGTAAATTCATCAACGATCATAACGCCGTCGTCTTTGATAACATAGTCGACGTCACGCTTGAAGAGCACGTGGGCACGAAGCGCCTGATTCACATGGTGAAGAAGGGAAATATTCTTTGGGTCATAAAGATTTTCGCAATTCAGCCTTTTCTCGGCATTTGCAACGCCGTCGTCCGTAAGAATTACCGTCCTTGCCTTTTCATCAACGGTATAATCGACATCCTTTTTCATGAACGGAATGATCTGATTAACCGTATAATATAATCTCGTCGATTCTTCGGCAGGACCGGAGATGATAAGCGGAGTCCTTGCTTCATCGATCAGGACAGAGTCAACTTCATCAACGATTGCAAAATTGAGAGGCCTCTGGACAAACTGGTCGACAGAATACTTCATGTTGTCACGCAAATAATCAAACCCGAATTCATTGTTGGTGCCATAAACAATATCGCTTTTATATGCGACCTGCCTCTCGGCATCATTCAATCCGTGCACAATCGATCCAACGGAAAGGCCCAGAAATTTATACAACTGCCCCATCCATTCAGCGTCACGCTTCGCAAGATAATCATTCACCGTGACAAGATGCGTCCCCTTTCCTTCGAGGGCGTTGAGATATATGGGGAGCGTTGCAACGAGGGTCTTTCCTTCACCGGTTCTCATTTCAGCGATCTTCCCCTCGTGCAGGAACATGCCGCCGATCAGCTGAACGTCGAAGTGACGCATATTCAGCGCGCGCTTTCCGCCTTCGCGTGCAACTGCAAAGACCTCCGGCAAAATCTCATCAAGCGATTCCCCGTTTCCTATCCGTTCCTTAAATTTTTGGGTCATCCCGCGGAGATCTTCGTCAGACATGGGTTTGAAGCGGGGCTCTAGATCGTTTATGGTAGAGATCAACGGCCTGGCACGTTTCAGTTCTCGTTCGTTTTTTGTACCGACTATTTTCTTGGCGATGTACCTAAACATAAACTTGAGTGACAGGATTTATAGGTTCAAGTATTTGAAATAGCAAGGATAAAACTGGGGGACTAAATACCTTCAATGACATAATGCATGGGATCCACAGGAACACCGTCTACCTCAACTTGATAGTGCAGATGCGGACCGGTCGTCAGGCCTGAATTTCCAACTGCGGCTATCTTTGTTCCACGCCCCACTGTTTCGCCGGCCTTTGCATAAATCTTATAAGCATGACCGTAAATAGTGGTCACACCAAAACCATGATCAATAATGACTGTTTTGCCTGTGCCCGGCTTATATCCGGCAAATGTCACAATACCACTCCCTGGTGCATAGATCGGAGTTCCGATTGAGGCGGCAATATCAACACCTGAATGGAAACGCGTTCCGATTCCGCCAGGACGTCTCCTCAAACCAAACTTGGAAGTGATCCATCCCTTAACAGGGGAGACTGAAGGGATTGAGGCCCAATAAGCAAGTTTTGCCTTGTGAAAACCATAAACATCTTGAAGACGCATTTCAACGGACGCAATGGAATCTCCCAATTTATCCATCTTCAATTCCAGATCGTTGAATGCGGCTGACGGGTATTCACCGTTGTCTGATTTCAGCTCGTATTTACCAAGGGATGGGATGTCCGCAAAAGGAAGGATCTCTTCTTCCGCGATTGGACCGATCCCTTTATACATCACCTTTTTGTTGATCCCCAGCACGTTCTCAAGTCTCGTTGCCAGAAATTCAGTCCTCTTGGCCAGATCAACAAGAGACGCAAACTTCTCATCCAACTGCACCTTCTCTGCCTTCAACTCTTCATTCTGTCCCCGAACACTCGCGGTTGCCAGCCAGCCATGACGGTAGTGCACCGCCGCAACACAGATTGTGACTGTGACAAAAAGGCACACAAAAGATAGAATTGCGCCCGCATAGAGTGACCACGCCGGAACCTTCCAGCGACGCACTCCAGCATATCCCTGCGGAATGATGAGTATGCTATACCACTTTGGACTTTTTTTCTTCGTCTTCAAAATCTTCAACTCCATTTGAAATTTTTTCAACAGATTCCTCAGACCTTCATCCCACCTCAAAATCTATTCCGGTCTTGGATATCATAAATGTCCCTATCTTGTCAATTTATTTGATCTTTTTGGGAATCTATAGAAAGGGTTTTGAGCCAGTCTCGGAAGTCTTTTCTGGCCCTCTCCAGAAGCAGTTTTCGCCGGACTTCCTTTTTCGGTCCTCTTCTGCTGGAGGGGAAATCTTCCAGAGGAGGCAATAAACCCCAAATAATATTCATAGGTTGAAAACCTTTTGGGTTGGCTGTTGTGACATGGTTTACAAGGGCCCCGATTGCAGATGTCGTAGGTGATGCAGTGGCCCCATCTCTATTAATGATCTGACCCAGATAGAGACCCGTCGCGGCCGATTCCAGATAGCCCTCCACTCCGGAGAGTTGGCCGACAACATATAACCCCGGATGAGATTTGAGCTGGAGGCTGTCATCCAACAATTCCGGAGAATTTATATAGGTGTTCCTGTGCATTGAGCCATAGCGAACAAATTTTGCCTCTTTTAATGCCGGTATCGTTCTCAAAACACGATCCTGTTCGGAATATGTCATCCTTGTCTGACAACCAACCATATTGAACAGGGTTGCGTGGCTATTATCCTGTCTCAACTGGATGACTGCATATGGCCTTGGCCCTTTCGGATTATTTAGGCCCATCGGTTTCATGGGGCCGTGCCTGAGTGCGTCCGGATGTTGACCCGCCATCACCTCAATCGGCATGCAACCTTCAAAGCATTTTACCTTATCAAAGTCTCTCGGCTTAATTTTTTCCGAACTCAAAAGCGCTTCAATAAACCTATAATATTCTTCTTCGGTAAGCGGACAGTTAATATAATCACCCTCTTCATTTTTTCCCACGTCGTATCTACTTGCTTTGAAAGCAAGATTCATGTCGATAGATTCAAATTCTACGATCGGAGCGATAGCATCGTAAAAGTAGAGTTGGTGCGTTGGTGCGTTAGTACGTTCGTACGTTAGTAAAGACATCAAAGATTCTGTAAGGGATGGGGATGTTAGGGGGCCAGTGGCAATCACGCGTGAATCGTGAATCGTGAATCGTGAATCGTTTAAATCCCTAATCTCTTCTCGAATTACTTCGATGTTAGGGTGTGAGGAGATTTTCTTAGTAATAAATTCTGAAAACTTTTCACGATCGACGGCCAATGCCTTTCCTGCCGGAACACGCGTTTCGTCTGCGGCCATCAAGACAAGTGACCCAAGCGAACGCATCTCCTCTTTCAGCAAAGCCGTTGCATGTCCTTCCTGTTCAGATTTTAATGAGTTACTGCAGACCAGCTCGCCAAAATTTTCCGTCTCATGCGCGGGCGAGCGCCACTTAGGCCTCGCCTCATAGAGCACAACTTCAATGCCGCGATTCGCAAGTGCCCACGACGCCTCAACACCGGCAAGCCCGGCACCTATAACTACAACATTTGTCATTTGTTATTTGTCGCTATCAAAGAATGGTCATCCAGTTGAAGATATCCTCTTTTTCTCCATACTGAATACCTGTTAGATGATTATACAATTCTTTGGAATATTTTCCGGGCTCGGTTCCAACCTTAAATTCCTTACCCTTATACCCGACAACACCGACCGGACTTACAACACATGCCGTTCCGGTTCCAAAGACCTCTGTCACCTCTCCGGATTGCAGGCCCTCAACTACTTCATCTATTGATATGTGGCGTTCTTCGGTTTTGTAGCCCAAATGCTTTGCCAGTTGCAGAACTGACTTTCTTGTGATGCCGGCCAGAATAGATCCCGTCAATTCAGGTGTTACTATTTTATCTTTGATCACAAAGAAAATATTCATTGAACCGACTTCTTCGATATATTTTCTCTCTTTTGCATCGAGCCACATCACCTGGTCAAAACCCTTTTCAATAGCGCCCATTCCGGCCTTGATAGATGATGCATAATTCCCGCCGGTCTTGCAGGCACCTGTGCCTCCGACCGCCGCGCGGACATATTCATCTTCAACCATAATTCTGGACATCTTTACATCGGCGCCAAAATACGGACCGACCGGCGATAAAATAATAAAGAAGAGATAACTTTCAGATGCCTTGACCTTGATAACCGGCTCAGTGCCGATCATGCATGGCCTGATATATAATGATGTATCTTTTTTTGTGGGGACCCATCCGCGCTCAAGGTTCACAATCTTCTTTGTTGCCTCCAAGACAAAATCGATATCTATTTTCGGCATGCAGAGTCTGTCTGCAGAATTATTGAGACGTTTAAAATTTTCCTCGGTCCTGAAGATTGCGACCTTGCCACCCTTATAGTTGAACACCTTCACTCCCTCAAATATTTCCTGACTATAATGAAATACGTTTGCGGCGGGAGAGATTGATAAATAGTGATACTTTTCTATTCTGGCATTGTGCCAGTCCTGCTTTGAATCGTACTCCATCAGAAACATGCGATCGGTGAAATTTTTGCCAAACGACAGGTGCTCCAAGTCCTTCTTCTTGAGATCAGATGCCGGAATGTCATGAATTTTGATATCCATATCCCCTCCTT
>CAZTCA010000018.1:0-17043 GCA_964612405.1 uncultured Pseudomonadota bacterium | reverse complement strand
AATTCCGATACAGCTCCTTCACCTCAATGTCTATCTCCCCATTGGGATATTTGGCCAGCACTCCATTCGCAAAACCCCTTATCATCTCCTCCATCTCTTCTAATTTATTTATATCGAAATCGCGAACCATGACCATGGCACTCGCCTTATCCATTTTCCCCTTCATCATTTGAATCCACATAATTCCGTCGCGGCCGTCAGCATAATACGGATCATATTTTAGAGGAACCTTGGCAAGCATTTCACACAGCATCTGCGATGCATCTGTAAATTGTTTCTGACCTCGGCCTGGGAATGCGGCCATCCCCTTTACATTTACCGTCACCTTGTCGGCATTGAAACATTCCGTCCAAACCTTCGCGTATTGTGGGCCATCAAGTGTATATCCGTAATCACATCTTGATTTGCTGATATCTAGTTTTGTAATACTAACGCCCAGTTCTTCATCTGGACCAATAATAAACCTGATCATGCCGTGCGGGTAATCTGGATTTTCTAACAAAAATTTCGCCAGTTCAATTGAAAGGGCAATCCCCGCCTTGCAATCAGCTCCAAGAAGTGTTGATCCATCAGTAAGAATAAGTGTGTGCCCTTTGCAAGCAGCAAGCCTTGGATCAACCTCGGAATTAAGCTTCAGTTTTTCATCCGCAGGGAATAAAATCTCTCCGCCATCATAATTTTCAATAATACGCGGTTTAATACCCGTAGCAGGTGCATCAGTGCAAACATCGTAATGTGTAACAAAAGCTAAAGAAGGTACGTTTTTAGTATTAGCCGGAATTGTTGCTATGATATAATAATTATCATAAACGACATCTTGAACACCAACTTCCTTGAGTTCCTCTACTAATTTTTTTGCAAATTCGACTTGAGAATCGGTTGATGGAAATTTATCAGAGAGTCGATCAGATGGCGAATCAATTTTAACATACTTTAATAAACGCTCAACAACATCTGAATACATAGCACCTCTTATATTAAAAATTTGCCCTTTTCCATAATCTTCCTGCCATCAATTTCAATTGTGGGATTTTGAATTACCCCATCGCAGTGTACCTTACTCTCCCAATCACAACCTGTTTCGTCCGGATAACCATCGCCAACCGCAAAATGCGCTCCTGGGAATTTTTCATCCTGCAGCAAATTACCTACAAATTTTGTCAGTCCAGTGTTTGTTCCAATACCGAATTCACCTATCCTATTGGCATTCTCGTCAGTTTTGATATATTTTTTATACTCGTCTTCAAGTTTTTTGTTTTCGCAATTCACTTCAACAACTCGGCCATTTTTGATCTGCAACACTAGTGGGCTCTCACTCATAATCCCATATGAAATAAAACTATCCCCCAAAACACCATCAACAACAAGCCTTCCATTAACATCGTTGGGACAGGTGTATACTTCACCATCTGGGAGATTCTGCCAGTGTCCTCTGGTGATAACCCCGTTGCAAACATGCCATCTCCAATCCGGGTTAAAACCCAATACCACATCGGTGCCTCTATCTGCTGTCACCTTCGCTCTCTTTGCGCTTTGTACGACCTTATAAACTTTTTTACATATCTCCTGAACTTTTGAATAGTCAGCACACATTCCGGTCTCCATTATTTCATCAGTGATGGAGATCATGTGGGCATGCCTTAATTTGCTTCCTTTAATCACCTCCAGCATTGGGGATCTGAATGAGGCAAACTCACCCGGTCCAGCTTCAGCAATATACATACTGGCCGTACCAGAACTCATATATTCCTTTATCTCATTTGGGAATTTAAGGGGGTTCTCCATTCTCCTTTCACCATAATCATCCATATTAAAAATTTTGTAATTCTTTGTAACCTTCTCTAGTTCTTTGACAATCACTTCGGCAATATGTTTTATTGAATTGTCTGTAATAATGGTCACTTTTTCATTTGGCTCAATTTTGAGACAATTGACAACCACCTGTTTTGAAGCAAATTCCATTTTTTCTTTGTTTGGCATAATTCCCCTTTCTAGATACAAAACTTCCCATCTTTCATTATGGTTCTCCCATCGATTTCAATTGTAGTCTTTTGAATTACAAGATCCAAATGTGCTTCCGAATTCCAGTCTGACCCAGTTTTGTCCGGATATCCGTGCCCTATTGAAAAATGAGCCCCTGGGAATTTTTCATCCTGCAAAAGGTTGCCAATCAGTTTTGTCAAACCGGTATTTGTTCCTATTCCAAATTCGCCAATCCTGCTAGCGTTCTTATCCATTTTTGAGTATTCAACCACGTCTTTTATAATATCATTATTTGTACACTCAAAATTCTTGGCCCAACCCTCTTCAATATCTATCGTAAGAGGTGTGGATTCAATCAAGCCGTATTTTTCACTCAAGAAATCTCCAAGTATTCCATCAACCACCATCTTCCCATTAATGTTTTTTACACAAGTAAATACCTCGCCATCGGGAAGATTCTTCCATGTATCGGTTCCTATTACACCGTCAGAGTTGATCCACTTCCATCCCGGGTTAAGTTCTATGTCAAGATCGGTCCCCGCCGGAGCTGTCATCTTCGCACTCTTTGCGCCAGCCACAATGCCCATTATTTCTGCATTCATCTTTTGGATCTTGGCATAATCGGCATTCATCCCGGTCTCCATTATAAGATCGTTCGTGCCAATCATGTGGCCGTGACGAATGGTTTTGAGTCTTCCAACAACACCATCAATGAGTGGCGTCCTAAAGGTCTGCAATTCCCCTTTCTTTCCTTGAGCCACATATATGCTGACCTGACATGTCTCAACATGACGAATAATCTCATCCGGAAGTTTCAATGGATTGGAACCGTCGTCGGGGCGTTCGCCAAAGTCTTCCATCTTAAACATTTTTACATTTGGTGTGATCTTTAGAGCCTCTTCTTTTACGGCATTACCTATGTGATAGGTCTTCTCGTCTGTTATGATACAGACTTTTTCACTCGGCTTCACACGAAGACAATTGACAATTGCCTGCTTTGCACCAAATTTTATCTTTTCAGAAACTGTCATAAAAATTCCTCTAGCATGTCATTGCGAGCCCGCCGGGCTCGTAATGACTTTCGATTTATGAACTCTTTTCAACCCAAACCTTTAGCGTTTCTACAAGCGACTCAAAAGATTTTTCTATCACCTGCAGTGAAATCCATTCCCTTTCAGAGTGCGGCTGCTGCATGCCAATAAAATAATTTAGCGATTTAATCCCCTTATCTGCCAGTTGACAGCTGTCACAACCACCGCGTACAGCCCCTAATATAGGTTTCACTCCAGCCCTTTTCAGCCCTTCAACGGCATAATCGACAACGCGAGGGTCCTCTTTCAAAAAATCCCCATAGTTTTTGAAATATTCTTTGATATCTAATTTTATCTTTGCGCCGGGGAATTCTTTCAATACCTCTTCCCTATTTTTATGAAGGACTTCTTCCATCTCCTCCATGCCTTTCTTATCAAATGACCTGAGTGCTATTTTTGACTTCATTCCCGTAAAATCGCCCTCCACGGAATTTATAAGCATATAAGGTTCTTTTCCGTCGACATTAAATGACCAGTATTTTTTGGGAATCAACGTGTTAAATTTTGAAATAACATCTATGGCACTAACAAGCTTGTTCTTCCCGTAACCCGGATTAGCATTAACACCTTCGACTACAATATTTGCATTTTTTCCACTGAAACATTCTATATCCAACTGCCCCATAGATAGTCCATCTAAAGCATAGGCAATGTCTACAGCAAATTTTTTAGTATCTAAATCTTCGGAGCCTCTGGCATTTTCTTCATCCGGAAATCCGCAAAGACGTATTTTGCCATGAATGATTTCAGGATGTTCTTTGAGGTGCTTAGCTATGGCTAGCATAATTGAAAGGCCTGCTTTGTCATCGCCGCCAAGCAATGTGGTTCCGTCCGATGTAATAATTGTGTGACCTATACAATTTTTCAACTCAGGATCATAATCGGTATCAAGATATAAATCCGGATTATTGGGATATAAAACCTTCTCTCCTTTGTAATTTTCTATAATCCGCGGTTTCACATTTGTTCCTGATGCTGCCTCTGAGGTATCAAAATGTGCACATAAGCCAATTACAGGAATTTTGTTACATGTTGGATGATTTTTTGGGACATTTGAGGGGATTGTTCCAAAAAGATAGCAATCGTTGGTCAACTCAATTTCTTCTACACCGGCATCTTCCCAATCTTTTTTAATAATTTTAGCAAGATCCATCTGTCCAGGCGTTGAAGGTAGGGTTTTATTATTTGGGTCAGATTTAGTGTCTATCTTTACATATTTCAAAAGACTCTCTAGTAATTCATCTCTCATTGTCAATTCCTCCTTTAAAATTAAATAGTTACGATAGGGTCTCCCTTCTAACGCAGATTGAATCTTATTTCAAGCCTTGAAATATAAATTTATCCTGATATATGTCGTCAAAACATCAAGAATATCAAACATATAAGGAGCATATCATGGCAACAAAAGAACAGATGGAATTTGGAGCAAAGCAAGCGGTCGAAAACTGCACAAGAGTTAAAAAAGGGGAAAAGGTAGTTATTATTACCGACCGCGAGACAGAAAAGATTGCCAACTATGTGGCGGCTGCAGTTGAAAATGTTGGTGGCATCCTAAATAAATTTATCATGGAAGATCTTGGAGATAGACCGGTAGATGGCTCAAATCCTTTAAAGTTTCCAAAAGAGATCGAAGATGCAATGAGAAGCAGTGAGGTCAGCTTTTACATTGCACAAGACGCAAAAGGCGAGCTTACAACCTTTAGAACACCACTGCTTAAATTAATCATGAGCATTCCAATTCGTCACGGCCATATGATCTCTATCAATGAAAAGATGATGGAGCAAGGAATGGCGGCCGATTACAATGAAATTCACAGACTCAATGAAACAATATACAATATTGTTACAAAGGCAAAAACGATTCACATAACAACGCTTGCCGGAACAGATGTTACATTGCAATTCAATCCAAAGTATAAATGGTTAAAACCAGATGGATTTATCACAGAAGATATGTGGGATAACCTCCCTGCCGGCGAAGTGTTAACGTATCCAGAAAATGCCAATGGAAAAGTTGTTGTTGATGCCGTTTTTGGAGATTTCTTTTCAAATAAATACGGTGATGTTCAAAAAAATCCTTTAACCTATGAGATCAAAGATAGCAGAGCTATAAAAGATAGCGTTCGGTGTAATAACGAAGAGCTAAAAAATGAATTCATAGAGTATATCTTTAATGGTGAGAAAAATGCCGATCGTGTTGGTGAATTGGGGATTGGAACTAATCTCGGTGTTAAAGAAATTATAGGCAACCTTCTTCAAGACGAAAAATTCCCTGGTGCTCATATTGCTTTGGGGGATGCGTTTGGCCCAATGACAGGCGCGCCGTACACTTGCGGAACACACCTAGACGGCGTCATGCGAAACCCTACGATAGATGTTGAAGGAAAAATAATAATGAAGAATGGGAAGTTTTTGGTCTAGATACAATATTTGCCGTCTTTCATAATAAAGAGGCCGTCAACTTCTATTGTCACGTCACGGATTACACCATCGCAG
The DNA here is from genome assembly GCA_964612405.1 of uncultured Pseudomonadota bacterium. GTDB lineage: Bacteria > UBA10199 > UBA10199 > 1-14-0-20-49-13 > CAZTCA01. Next base: position 11,473 of record CAZTCA010000018.1, on the reverse strand, counting down.
TGTACTCCGCTCTTCCAATCAACTCCGGTAGCTGAACCGTGCGGATCACCAACTGCAATGTGAACACCGGGAAACTTCTCGTCCTGAACCATCACACCTGCAAATTCCTTTAGACCAATGTTTGTACCAATGCCAAACTCCCCTATTCGATCTGCATTTTCATCGGTTTTTATATATTCAGCCAGTTCATTTTTTATCTTTTTGTTATTACATTCAATAGAAACAACACGACTATCTTTAATCTGATATGTAACAGGATTTGATTCAACCATTCCGAATTTGGCGGCCAGATAATCCCCTAATATACCATCTACAACAACTTTTCCATTAACTGTTTTTGGACATGTAAAAACTTCACCCGCCGGAAGATTATCCCACTGGTCTTTGGTAATCAAACCATCAAATTTAAGCCATTTTGCCGGAGGAGCAAACTCGGCAACAAAATCTGTTCCTTTTTCAGTCGTAACGCGAATGGTTTTACAATCTTTTACTATATCATAGACTGCGTCAGAGACTTTTTGAACTTCGGAATAATCTACACACATTCCTGTCTCCATAATATTGTCTGTTACAGCAATCATATGTGCATGACGAATTTTATTTTCTACAATAACTTTTGTCATTGGCTGTCTAAATGATTCCAATTCGCTTTTCTCACGTCCTGCAACATAGATACTCACCTGAGAGTCCTTCAGATGATCTCTAATTTCGTCTGGGAAAGCTAATGGCTTAGATCCGTCCTTCGGCCTATCTCCAAAATCCTCCATTTTAAAGATTTTCACGTCATCTGTAACTTTTTTGGCCGCTTCAAAAAGCAATTTGGCGATATGATAAGTTCTATCATCTGTAATGATGCAAACATTCTCATCGGGCTTCACTCTCAAACAATTCTCAATTGCTTGTTTAGCGCCATATTTCATCTTTTCCATATCAGACATAGTTGGCTCCTTTAACTATGTCATTGCGAGCCCGAAGGGCGCGGCAATCCAGTGAATTCACTAGATTGCTTCGTCGCCCCAAACTTCGTCGAAGGCTCCTCGCAATGACGTGCTTAAAAGTAAATTGGCCGGTGAAGAAAACTCCACCGGCCAATTATCAAGCTATTAAACTTTCATAACTAATTCTTTACTCTCAACGAATCCCAGACCCAGAAGAGGCAAAGTGCCGCCAACATGCCAATAGCGAGGATGTTTCCTGTTGATCCGTACATGCCAAGATCCGGCAATATTTGTGTGCCGGTCGACTGTTGGATATACATGAGGATTGCGCCAAAGACGCCCATCACAGCTCCGCCTGCGATAAATCCGGAAGCAATCAATGTCCCCTTATCATTTCTCTTCTTATTCACATTCTTATTTTTACTTACGTTGGAGACAAAATAATTCAACAAACCACCGACAAGAACTGACATGTTGAGGTTCATTGGAAGATACATTCCAAGACCAACCGCCAGTGTCGGGATGCCCATCATCTCAAAAAGAATGGCCATAATTGCACCGATTCCGTACATCATCCACGGGATCTGGCCGCTGCCCATAACCATCTGCATAATCGCCGCCATCGCATTTGCCTGTGGGGCTGGCAATGGATTTGGACTGTCTGGTGTGAAACCATAGACTTTGTTAAGAATGATGACGACTGCTGCAACACCGATAACACCAGTTACCACGCCGACAAACTTCCAACGCTGCTGACTCCTCGGTGTTGAACCGATCCAGTAACCGATCTTTAAATCAGAGATGAACTGACCCGAGACTGCTGTTGCTGTACAGACCATTGTGCCGATCAACAAAACTGCCGCCATTCCTGGCTTCCCAATTACACCAAGGCTAATGAAGCAAAGGCTTGCAACAACCAACGTCACCATCGTCATGCCTGAAATTGGATTACGCGCCGTGACTGCAATGCACCAGATGGCGACTGTCGTGAATAAAAACGCTATGATTGTTACCAATAATAGAGAGATAAAACTCATCATCGTTGCGTTGCCAACCCCGCCAAATGTTTCCCACTTAAAATATACAAAGACTGCAATCACGATTGCCGTGAAGAGCATGAAGACAACACTCATCTTCATGTCGTGATCTGTTCTTAAGATACCTTCAGTTTGACGACCCTTCGTTATCTCTTTGACACCCTCTTTCATCGCCTTTACCATGATTTTGAGTGATTTGAGAACACCCAATACCGCGGCCATGGCAATAACGCCAATGCCTATGAAACGGACGTAATTTCCAAATATCTCTCCGGCTGACATCTCACCGATCAGCTTGCCATCAACGCTGACCATGTTTACACCAAAATGCGCAACCATCGGGACTAGAACAATAAATGACAGGAAGGATGCCGCGGACAAAATCATGCAATACCTGATACCAATGATGTAACCCATGCCGACGACTGCCGCACCTGTATTCAGGTCAAACACCATCTTCAATTTATCTGTAAAAAATGTCATCGCTGGAAAGAGTTTTGTTGTGAAGACCTCTCTCCATGCGCCGAGCGTCATTGACAGGAAATCATAAATACCACCGATTGCAAAAGAATAGAGGAGAACTCTTGCCTGATGTCCGCCCTCTTCACCGACAACCAGAACTTCCGAACCTGCTGTTGCTTCTGGGAACGGATATTCACCGTGCATCTCCTGAACATAATGTCTTCTAAACGGAATCAGATAGACAATGCCCAAGAAACCACCGGCGATACCTGCAAATAAAATTGCAGTGTAGTTTATATAATCATTCAATCCCAAGATGTACATAGCGGGGATGACAAAAACTATTCCGGCCGCCGCCGCAGGAGCTGCCGATCCGATCGACTGAATAATAACATTTTCCAGAATTGTTGACTTACGCTTGTAGAGAAGTGCCATGCCGACTGCGATGATTGCGATCGGAATTGCCGCTTCCATACCTTGAGCAATCTTCAATGTCAGGAATGTTGAACCTGCGCTGAAGACTATTCCGAAAAGAATTCCCCAAAAAACTGACCTGAAGGTCACTTCTTGTGTTTTCTCTTCTGCGGGTACTAAGGGTACATACTTCTCTCCCGGAGCTAGTTTAGAATACGCATTCTCCGGAAGGCCTGTCTCTGTTGCCGGAACGTGATCCATAAGTTTCCCCTCCTCGCCCGATACCCATTTGTTTCGGGCTCTATTAATGATTTCACACAGAGCTATCGTTTGAAGCCATTTTTGTCAACTATTCGCTGGTCTTTTCTTGATAGACAAAGCCCCGCATTGATAAAAATGCGAGGCCCGCCCACCGGAAAAAACAAATATGGCTAAACTACCGCATGTGTCCGGATATCCGAACACGAGATTCAACCCTTCGGTGTTATTTATCAGTCAGTTATCATGTATATTGGTCTGATTCCTATCCTCTTCATAACGCCTCCTCTCCCGACTATTAAACTTCTATAGCGCCATATACGTTGGTCTCACTGCTACTTTCTTCATATCTACCTCCTTCGCCGGCCCATATTTTTTTATGCGGCGGGCATTGATTAACCCATTCGTTCAACCGGTTTAAAACGGGCAAAGATTTTGGAAGATAAAAATAGAAGAGACTCGCTTTAGAATTTGCGGCAATTGATTCTTTGACTATCTCCGTTCCGATCGGATATGACGGATAGTAAATTCTCCACTCATCCAGAAATTTATACCATATCTTAGCCCTGTCTAATTTATAATCTCCTTCGTCAGCTATATACTTAATTGTTTGGTCTTTAGATAACGAACCATCGACAAAGTGAAGGTACCAAGCATTATATAACACTTTCTTGGAAAAATGTTCTTTCGTTGTTGCAATATCAATCGCCGTTCTGAATTCTGGGTCCATTGAATCAAGAAAATTGAGAGCAGTCTCAGCGATCCCCTCACTTATCGGAGTCTCTGAACTGTACAACAAATCGAGAGTCACTTCTTCTCCCAGATATCCCAAACGGTGAAGAAGATCCCTATAAAGATAATAGAAGTGGTGCCCCGGATATAGCTCGTGGAAAAGTGTTCTGATCAGATTAAATTTGGTTTTTCTATGATGTTTCGATAGCCCAACAATTGTTTTTCCGTCCCCTTTATAAAGATAATAGTCGGGCGGTTCATTTTTTTTAGGAAGAATTATTTTTACTTCTGATTTGTCCATGAATTCTGCCATCTCTTCACCGCAGAAAATGTGTGGAGCAATATCTTTCCAGCAACATATCTTTAAATATTCTATCTGCTCCTCGATATCTTTTGTCTCCATCTGATGAGAGCCGGAGTTCTGCTCTTTTAGAAACCCGTCATAAGTTTTATAGCCATAACGTTCCAACATGCGATCCACTTTATATTTTTCAAATTCCATGTCATACGGCGCGGCAACTTCAACCCCCAGTACATTTTGAACGGCTTGACTCAATTCTTCTCCGGTCATATCCTCCTCCCCAATCTCTAAAAGATTTTTTAAAGAGGATATTTGGGACGCAATATAAGTTGATCTGAAAATTGGCGGCACATCCGGCACGGATTCTAAAACCTCGGCTTTTAAATCTGAAAGGCGGTTAATGACTTCGACCTTCCCTTTTTCTTCCCAGGCCCCAACAAATCTCTCAAGACTCTTCGGGCCATAGTAGTGAAAAACCAGCGATCTCTTTTTCGCAAATTTGTCGGCCGCGAGGGCTAAAACGATATATTTTTCTGCAACGTTTAACTTTTCAAATGTCATAACGCGCGTCCTTCCATAATATATTTATAACAATATGGATTGTTGTGCATCTTTCCGGACGTGGAATAGCCCATGGCAAGGCATCCGCCGCGGCACTGTTCGCCGTGGGAACATCCCTCACACGGACCGTTGAGAGAAGCCTTGTCAAAATTTCTGTTATATGAAAACGCCTCGTCATCTTCCCAGATCTCTTTCAGACTCTTTTTTTGAACGTTGCCTGCAATAAAATTTTTGTGCTGAAGAGATAGACATCCCAAAACGTCGCCGTTACTCTGAATCCCCATTACATAGCGTCCGGCATTGCAACCGCTCCACTCCATGTCTTTCCAGACCTCTTTTGATATTCCGTGACAATAGCCGATTGAGTCTGCCGGCATCACCTTCATCTTTATCAATCCGTCTTCGTGCCTCTGCTGAGCCGATCTGACGAACTCAACCAATTCAATATACTGTTTTGGTTCAATCAAGAGTGACTCTCTCAATTCACCGGCCCTTCCAAATGAATTTACTATTTGGATCTGCCATAAATCGACACCGGCCTCATTGAGGCATTCTTCAATTTTGGGAAGATCCGCAAAATTCAGTTTATTAATTGAAGTCGCTATCGCAACCCTGATCCCTGCCTTTTTGAAACTCCTGATTGCCTTCATTGTGTGATCGAATGAATTTTTTGCCCTTCTGATCTTTTCATGCGTCTCCTTCATGCCGTCTATGCTCAAGGCAATGTTCCACATGCCGATACTTTTTAGAAATTCAATGTCTTCATCCTTGATCAGATAGCCATTGGAAATGACAGAAAGGTTCTTCTCTTTTGTCCTTATATATTGAGCAAGCTCTCTCCAGTGCGGCCAGACAAACGGCTCCCCTCCGGACAATGTGAAATATTCAGATCCAAGATCGCTAAGTTGATCAACGATATCCTTCCATTGGTCCAGGCTCATCTCTTTGTCTCTTGGATTTCCGTCGGCATTGGAACCACAGTGAAGACATCTCATGTTGCATCTGAGCGTCACCTCCAGCGCCACAACAATCGGTGCAAATTTTGTCCCCTCATATATTTCAAGACTGCTCATGACTCCTCCGTTTCGTGGTGTCTATAGAGCAATATCGGTGCCAAAGTCGGCCATATTAAAACAACTGTAATGTATTGAAACGCCTCAGTTATTATTCCATTGCATTAGATGGGTGGAATCGGCGTTCATATATTCGCACACAAGGGGAATGCGCATTCCTGAAACAAAAACATTGTATTAACCCCTATTTCTGGTAAATTTTCATTCATGAAACTTGGAAGCGATGTATTAATATCGGAAAAAAAGGATCTACTTTCCGGAAAAAGGATTGGAGTCCTCTCTCATTCGGCCAGCATCACCTCAAACGGCAAGCACATTGTTGATGAACTCCTTTCAATGGACTGTGAAGTAGCCGCACTTTTTGGGCCTGAACATGGAATCAACGGACTGGCTCAAGATTTGGAACCGGTGAAAGATTCGAAAAGTAAAAATTTACACGTGTATAGCCTTTATGGTGAAACGTTCGCTTCACTCTCCCCGACCAAAGAGATGCTTGATAATATTGATCTACTTGTTGTCGATCTACAGGATATCGGATCGCGTTATTATACATATGTAAATACGATGGCATTCTGTTTGCGTGCGTGTAGCGCCCTGAAGAAAGAGGTTGTGGTCTGCGATCGCCCAAATCCGATAAACGGTATAGTTGTGGAAGGCAATTCCGTAGAGGAGGAATTCCGTTCCTATGTAGGAATGTATCCGATACCGAACCGGCACGGGTTGACCATTGGCGAGCTTGCCAAATATTTTATAAAAAAAGATTTACTGAACCCTGATCTGATTCACATATCGCAAATGGACGGTTGGAATAGAGAGATGTTTTTTGATGAAACCGGAATCAAGTGGATGGCCCCCTCTCCGAATATGAGATCGATATCCGCCGCATTTCTCTACCCAGGGATGTGTCTTCTTGAAGGCACGAATATTTCCGAAGGCCGCGGAACAAAGACACCGTTTGAAGTGTGCGGAGCGCCATGGGTTGACGGAAAGATGGTTGCCGATCGGATGCAATCACTGAAATTGCCCGGAATATGTTTTGCTTCGACAGTCTTTACGCCAACATCAAGAAAGTTTTCGGGTGAAAAATGCAAAGGATTAACATTTACTATAATAGATAGGCGTTCGTTTAAACCCTATCTGACCGGCTTGGCACTTATCTATACAATAGCTCTGATGTATCCAAAGAAATTTGCGTGGAACAGGGACACATATGAATTTGTGTCTGACATACCGGCGATAGATCTCTTGACCGGCAATAGTGAATTCAGACGGATCGTCAGAAAGAAGTTTTCCTTTGAAAAGCTCACCCAGTTCGCATCAATAAATAATGAACAATATCATATAGATACACGTGATTGTCGACTCTACTAGTCAATTCTCTTATTGACAAATCCCTCTTTTACCACAAACTTATAATTCATATAAATTCATTTTATGCATAATTACTCCTTGTGGTCCCTCCGGCAAAACCGGTATAATAGCGCAGTAACGGCGGTTCCCCACAAATAACAAAAACGGCAAGGCCTGCCTGGCGGCAGGCAGGAGGTCCACCATGGCGGAGATATCTCACCGCATCACGCTTGGAAATAATCCTCTAGCTAGCAAAACAATACAACCCGCAATCTTCCATCCTGACGGTGGCGAAGGGTTTATAAACGATCGCGGCCTGAAAGGTTGGGGAAATGGATTGATCAAGCCTGCTATCGCCTACAAAGAAGATGTGAACGAAAGGAATCTTTCAGTCTCATTTAATTTCCCGGATTCGCGGGGAGCCCCAAAAAGAATAACTCAGGAAGCTGTTCTACGATTACCAAAAACAGAAGCAGTATTATCGTTGCGCGGTGAAGTGGGGGTTGAAGATGAAGCGGCCATTCAACATATTTTATCAACCACAGTCAGGGTCTTCGCAAAGACCTCAAATAATCAAGCTTGGTACGGCTCCGGCGCAATAGTAAAACCTGAAGACGTAATTCGCGGATATAAATCTCACGACGGTGAATATTTTATCCTCACAAATAATCACGTGGCAGAAGGTGCGGCCTATATATCTATCAGGCTGGCAAATGGTGATGAATATATGGCTGAGGTTGTGAAGTCATTTCACGGTTCAGACTTGAGAGACGACGGAATGGATATCGCAATATTGAGAGTGGAGCTCCCGATGTCTCTCAACACCGCTAAAATAGGAGACCCCAAGGACCTGAGGATCGGACAGACAATATATACAGCCGGCCATTCGCTCGCTTTATCAAGGTCTGTTGTTTCGAAGGGGATAATCACGAGACCTTCTCAGGAATCCGGACAGTTGAGTGAAGATATACAGAGCAATGCACCTATAAGCCCCGGAAACTCCGGCGGACCGATGTTTAATTCATATGGGGAGATTGTCGGTCTCAACACATACATCTTCCTCCGCGGCGAAGACATGACATTTGCAAAACCGATAGACGAACAGCTGGCGGCAATAAATGAAATTTCAGCAACGGGAGAGGTGACACGGGGGAGTTTGGGTTTTGAAGTTAAGGGTTTCCCCTTGATAGACAGAAGAATAGAAGGATTCCCCGATGGAATCACCGGCGCAGTTGTAAACGATATAGAAAAAGATTCTCCGGCTGAGAGGGCAGGATTAAAAAACGGAGATGTTGTCACATTTATGCGTGCATATAAAAACGGGCGGCTCATCTCTCAAATAGATGTAAATATAACGGACAAATACGAGAGTAACGGCGTGATCAGAAGATGGGCGGCACGTCTTGAGCCGGGCACAGCTGTGGAGATGGAAATCTACAGAAAGAATGGTTATCTCTATGAACAAAAAAGCGTAATGACATTTGCAGACAAACTCAAAACAGACACGGCCGTTACCGCCACAAAGTGGGGATTTTCAGCAATTGAAGCGGTTGGCGGAGGCCTCTTAGTCTCTGATATAGAAGGCTTCTCTCCGGCAGATAGAAAAGAGATAGAGCCGGGAAGATATTATCTGAGGGGCATTGCCTCAGATTCAATCCCCAGAAATCTCTCTGATAAAGATTATGTCGAGGTGCACGATCTGGCAACTCTCAAAAAGTTGATAAGCTTCGTAGATGAAAGAGAAACGTTCGAAATCACACTCATGCTCGCAGATACAAAAAATCCCAAAAGATTAATACCGGTAACTTTGACGCGGGATATTTTGGTTGAATCGATATGGAAAGACGCAATCGAGAAATCTTGGGATCTGGCCGTAAACTACTAACTATTTTTTTAAAACAAAAGGCTTGGGAAATAGTTTTGACAGACGCGTCTTGGCTGACTTGCCATTCTCTTTACACATAATAATCTCAATGTCCGGGCTGAATTCACTCAAGGCCTGCCTGCAGATTCCACACGGCTCTTTGGCACCACCCGAACCTGTTGCAACAGCGATACGTCTGAAGGCCCTCTCACCATCCGAAACCGCATTGAAAAGCGCAACCCTCTCGGCACAAATTGCAACGCCATATGAAGCATTTTCAATGTTGCTGCCGGCATATATCTTTCCGCCCTTGGTTTCAATGGCCGCCCCCACATTGAACTTCGAATACGGCGCGTATGCACCCTTCCGTGCCTTCAGTGCCTCTTTTATCAGCTTTTCCATATAACCCCCATGTCTAACCTTAACGTAAGCGGACCGTAAATATTTCACCACATTCAATACAATCTTGCAATGATAACCTGATTTTGATAGCAAGTCGGGTAAATCATTTGAAAAAAAGGGATGAATAACATGAAAAAATACGAATGCACGGTCTGTAACTATATCTATGACCCGGCGGTCGGAGACCCCGACAACGGGGTCGCCGCAGGAACATCTTTTAATGACTTTCCCGAAGATTGGGTATGCCCGGAATGTGGCGCCGGCAAAGATGTTTTTGTAGAGGTTGCCGGTTAATACTACTCCGACGATGGTATCACCCATATAGACTGAACAAATCTCGAGTCCACGGGTTTATCTAGAGGTATTTCAGAAAATTCGTCCATGAATCTTGCGAAGCTGTAATCTATAAACCAACGGAAATATTCTTCTTCATTCGGACTCAAATTCGGCTGACGTTCTGTGAGCCATTCAACAAATCCTGCCAGTGATGCCGGTTTTAAAAAATTTGTGGTGGCGTCTAAACCAACATCATCAAATGTTTTGCTCAGGAGTTCGCTCAACTCACCCTCTGCAAGGGGGGCAAATTGATATTGGCTCGTCAATATACTCTTCGCCCATATTGTCACAAGAACCGTACTCCACGTGACATTCTCCCTGTCTCCGGCCGCAGATTTTATCTCGGCGGGCGAAATGCCGAAGACATCGCTCATCATTCTTCCGGTATAGGAAGCAAGTTCCACCATTCTTTCGGCAACCCTTACATCGTCAACGCTCTTAAAATCTCTATACTGATCCCCTTCCTGTTCCGGAGCATAATAGAGCGGCCTTTTTCTTAAAATTGCGGCAAGCTGTACTTCTAGCGGTTGATCAAGAAGAGAGAAATCCCCTCCCACTTTTGATGGCCATCCGGTGTTAATAATCTTTCGTGCCCTCTGCTTTAATCTGGCAATCTGACTATAGCCTGCCTGAAAGAGATGCAGAATCCATTTTTCGCTCAAAACTTTTGCCGCACGGTTAACGTCGGCCCCGCTCAAATGTTCAAGACCAATATTTACATATCCCATCACTTTCCTGAGTGAATCCTTGATAGTGTCCAGATTGATCGATCGGCCGTCGGCAATCAGGACCTTGTTTGCGACATTGGCCAATTCAAACGAAATCTCATCAACGAGGGATTCTTCTTTCAACTCAGCGATTGCCAGCATTAATATCGGATATGACTCCCCACTTACCATAAGCGGATATCTGATTATAACGTCGCGCGCCTTTGGGACATCGCTATTCCTTTTTGGAAGGGATGATATTTGCGAACTGTTGAAATACTTATAAACCTCAAGCGACTCTTCCAGCGACGAGAATCCTTTTTCCGCGAGCCGTTTTGTCCTCCACGAAAAGGCGGTCTCCTCAAGGCCGGATTTGAGCTCCGCCATAATCGCTTCGCACAACTTTGTAAAATATTCATAATCCGTTTTGCCTATCGTCTCGAAAACGGGCCTAATCAAATCGTCCAGATTTTTATCCGGACACATGTAATAGAAGATACCATCAAGCGTTGATGGCGAACCCTCATCCGGCCAATCATATTGAACCGGGTCATCATCACTATTCTGCTTTTTTGCGATAAAGATAAATTCTTTGAAGGTCAGGACAACTGTTTCGATATCTGTTTTTTGGGCCCATTCAACGATCTTGGTCCTCCCACACGCCGCCAGAAGCCTCAACCACTCTACCGTCTCTTTTGGCTGCCACTTGTCCCTCTTCCAGGTCTCGATATCCAAGATAAATTGAACCTGATCCGGAGATGTATGCTTTATTATTGTGAGACAGTCCGATGCCCCAACCTCTTTAATGGTTAACCAGACTTCTTCCTCCGGCATCGCCTGGACAAGGGCCGCAGGGTTCGTTGAGCTTTCAATCTCGGCAAGACGCTCTTCCGGAAGTAGGTTTAAAAGGTCTTTAATTTCGGTGACTTCCTTTGTCATATTTGGCCCGTGAGTATAAATAATAACATTCAAGTGTCAAGCCCCCATACATTATCCCACTTGACACATTAGCGCTATGGGATAATTATCCGGGTCTAT
>CAZTCA010000017.1:0-17150 GCA_964612405.1 uncultured Pseudomonadota bacterium | reverse complement strand
AGACTCTAGGGGTCAGACCCCTGGCGTCTCAAGTATGGGTGGCGACTCGCGTTCACCGGCAAAGGGAGCAAAATCCTTGCGTTTGTGGCAATTCTTGGGATATAGTTCCGACCCTGATTATGAACCCGCAACTACTGGAAAATCCGACGTTTCTTAGATATTACGAAAAATGGCAGGCCAATCCTTCTTCTGTCGTTTTTGTTGCCATTGGTGAAATATTCCGCAATTACCGTATGTTTGATGATGCAATCAGGGTCTTGGAGGAGGGCCTGAAGAAACATCCGGATCTGATCAGCGCCCGCATATCCCTCGCGAGGGCATATCTGGACAAGAAGGAGATCTCTGCGGCCAGAAAGCACGCAATCGCGGCTCTGGAGAGATCGCCCAATAATTCTGACGCAAAGCTCTTGTTGGACAAGACCAGGGAAAATAAGTCTCATGAGGTTGTTACGGAGCTGAAGGTTTTTCCCAACACCGGCTATTCGACATCTGACGAGTTTGATGACGAAATAACTGAAGAGATGCCGATCTCCGAGACTCGGTTGTCAGAGGATTGTGTTCCGGCGAATGAAGTTTCTCAGCCAACGCCTACAAAAATGAAGGCATGGCAGACCCTGACAATGGCGCGTATATATGCCTCACAAGGACATGTCGATGAGGCAAAGAAGATCTATTCCGAGATATTAAAAAAAGATCCGGAGAACAAGACCGTAATTGATGAGATGAACGGCCTTTAATATTTATGGATGTAATCAACAAAGAAAAGATTTTAGAGCATGCAAAGAAGCTGGTGGCCGAGGGGAAATTCGACAGAGCTATTGTGGAATTTCAACACCTCTTGAAGGCGGATCCGGACGACCTGCGTGTCAAGATAAAGATGGCGGAGCTCTTCGTAAAACGCAAGCAGATCCAAGAGGCCATCAAGATGTACAGGGAAGTTGCAGAAAAATATTCGGAAGGCGCATTCTATCTAAAGGCGGTTACGGTCTATCGAAGCATATTAAGGCTGAACCCTGCGTTATTGGATATAAACAGAACCTTGGGCGAGCTATACGAAAAAATGGGCCTTGTTCAGGACGCGCTTTATCAATATCAGATAGTTTCAAATTCGCTTGAGCAGAAAAATGACAGTCAGGGGATGCTTGAGATAAGAGAGAAGATGTCATCCCTTAATCCATACGATATATCCATGAAATTCAGATTGGCCGAGACCTATCAGATTCAGGGAGATGTGGATAAAGCGATGGAGATGTATGAATCTCTCGCGAAACAGATGAAAGAGCCGGAGGAAGCCGAAAGCTTGATGGAGATATACAGCAAGATCCTCGCATATCGTCCGGAACGATTTGATCTTCTCAAAAAGATTTGCAATATGCATTACAAGAGGGGGGAGTGGAAAGAGATTGTCAGAAGACTCGACGCCCAAAAGGAGTTTGTTGCGAAAGACGAAGGGATTTTGAGGATGCAGGGTGATGTTTATGCAAGACTCAATCAGATAGAGACGTCCAAGAGCAAGTTTTTTGATCTGGCAGATTTGTATATAAGGAAGGGTAAGATTGAAAATGCCTTAAAGGCGTATGAAGACATTCTCTTCTGGGGTCCGGAAGAGGAAGAACACGTGGTGGAAGAGATTGAAAAGATAAAACCGGGCGCCTCCATAGAAGTCCTTGCGTGTGCTGAAAAGAGGAGAAAAAAGGCTCAGGATGCGCAGGAGGCTACAATTGATGAGCCGTCAGAGCCGAGCGTTGGAGGTGAAGCCTCCCCGTCAGGTGATGTGAAGAAATTGCTCAAAGATGCAAACGCAAGCTATGAGCTGGCGGCGGCATATAAAAAAATGGGGCTCGCTGATGAATCAAAGTCGGAATTGGGAAAGGCAAAGGAAATTTACGAGAGGCTGGTTGCAGAGGGAGCCGGAGAAAATGTTGTAAAAGAGAGGCTGGCCGAGATGATGCATCACGATACAAGCCCTAAGATGTCAGAGCCCAAAAAAGTCTCAAAACCAAAAGAGAACAAGCCTTCTTCAGAACCCACCAGCAAGAAGAAGATATCATTTGTGTAACTTATGGATTATCTAGATTTTTACGGCCTTGATCAGGAACCATTTTCGGTAATGCCGATCACAAAATTCTATTTTCATTCCGATCAACATGATCGTGCGCTGGAAAAACTTCAATACGCCGTATCAACTACAAAGGGCCTGGCCGTTTTAGTCGGTGATTTAGGGACCGGTAAGACAATGCTTGCAAGACGTCTGCTTGATAGCCTTCCTGATGATGAATATGATGCCTCGCTTCTCGTAATAATACACTCAGATGTTGATGCCGGATGGTTGCTCAAAAGAATCGCCGCTCAACTGGGGGTTGAAAATCCATCAGGCGAGAGGGTAGAGGTCCTAAGTCAGCTCTATGGAAAATTGGTGCAGATTGCGGACGAAGGAAAAAAGGCGGTTGTGCTGATTGATGAGGCGCAGATGTTAAAGAGGCCGGAGCTGATGGAGGAATTCAGGGGGTTGTTAAATCTGGAACTGCCCGAGCAAAAACTTCTCTCATTTGTATTTTTTGGACTGCCGGAGCTGGATGAGTGCTTAAAGGCAGACCCACCTCTTGCCCAGCGCGTTGCCGTGAGATTTCGCTTACAACCCTTCAAGCCGGAGACGACGTCAGAGTATCTTCGTCATCGACTCTCTTTGGCCGGATCCGATACACAGATTTTCACTTCAGAGGCCTGTCTTAATATCCACAATTATTCAAAAGGGATTCCGCGCCTGATCAATGTGATCTGTGATAATGCACTCTTTGAGGGATATGTAAGAAAGGCTCAGCCTATCGGTCCGGATATTATAGATCTTGTTGCCACAGATTTGGGTATTAAATAATCAAGGCGTGTTCGTGACTGCAGGATCCCCATCATTTTTACTTCTATAAAAGACAAAGCTTGGCCAGTCATCTTTGAGAGTTGCAACATCCGGATGTATTAATATTTGCACCGGCGCAAACGCGGGGAAATTTTCATCTCCGGGACCGCACTCCGATGGTATTGCATCCGTCCCGCTTACCAGCGCATCATTTAAACAGTCGGCCTCATCCTCCGTTGGAGTCCTGAATGCAAACGCCCCGTCCGTTGGATCGGTCGTTGTGTTGTAGAAAATTCCGGCCGCAGTCAACACAGATTGATCGTATGCGGCCAATTCATCATCGTCCACATCGGCGCGGTTTGCGGCCAGTCCAAAGACTTCATTACTTTCATTTGTCGGATCGACAGGAGAAAATTGATATACGCCATCACTGTTGGCGAGAATAACAGAATCCCAATATGAGGCGTCCGGATTGCTCAGCCAATCATCTTCGTCTACAATAAAGAGACTATACGGTTGACCGGCCTCAATCAATTGAACACGGTTTCTGACAACCGCGGCGATGGCTTCTCCGGTCGGACTTGTACTGTCCAGCGTGACATGGCCATCTTCTATCGTTACCTCATCATCGATCTGCCCGCGTGCCTCACCGATCATCACTTGAATCAGGCTTTGAGGGGGGACAATGACCAGATATGTTTCAGTCGCCTCAACGCCGTCAACCGAATATGTGACCACGGTCGATCCAACCTTCTTGGGGGTCAGCAAGACACCGCTCCCCTCCATAAAACTATGATAATTCGGCCTGATTGATATCTCCACAATCTCTGCATCATAAGAAAAAGAGAGATCGTTTTCTGTGAAGTCGCGCGCATCGCCATTTTCATCATATATTACGAGCTCGTCCCGTCCCTCGGCTACGCCGCCAAGAGCCAGGGCATATGTTGCGGTTGCCTCAAATATCGGGTCATCAGATATGCCGCCACCGCCACCAAACGGCCAGAGCCAGCTGGTGCAGGATGTTGAAAGAATGAGAAGAGTTAGGCCGGTCAGAATTCTAGAGGATTTAATAACTTGACCCATATAACGGCAATATGGCATAAATATCAGGTGTTTACTACAAAGAACTTTTTATGAAATACACATCAGTCAAGGGGATGACGGATATAACTCCGGGGGAGATCGGGTTGTGGCAGAGGCTTGAGGCGGCCGCGCGCGAGACCTTTGGCAGGTATGGCTATTCCGAAATTCGCACTCCGATAGTTGAAAAGACATCTCTCTTTGTCAGGGGGATCGGTGATTCCACGGCGGTGGTTGAGAAGGAGATGTATTCGTTCGACGATGCGTCCGGCGATTCGCTTTCGCTCAGACCGGAAGGGACCGCTTCTGTTGTCCGTGCTTATATCCAGTCAGGTGCCTATAAAATTTCGCCTGAGGTAAAATATCTTTCCATAGGTCCGATGTTCAGGCGCGAGCGCCCGCAGAAGGGGAGATATCGTCAGTTTCATCAGACAAATATTGAGGCGATCGGTTTTTCCGATCCCACGATTGATGCCGAGCAGATTTCTATGTGCGAGAGCTATTTTAGGAATTTAGGTCTAAAAGATTTTCAAATAGAGATCAATTCGTTGGGATGTAAAGAATGCCGGCCAAAATATAATAAAGTCTTCAAGGCCTTTTTAGAAAAGAAAGGTTCCAAACTCTGTGACGATTGTAACAGAAGAATTCAAAAAAATCCGCTTCGAGCCTTTGATTGCAAAAATGAGGATTGTATCTCGGTGATAAAAGATGCTCCGCTGATTGGAGAATATCTTTGCGGCGGGTGTGTCGATCATTTTGCCGGCGTGAAAAAATCATTGGGCCTTCTGGGAGTCAAATATATTGAAAACCAGAGGATTGTAAGAGGCCTTGATTACTACATGCGCACAACTTTTGAATTTACCACCGACAAGCTTGGGACACAGAATGCAATTGCCGCCGGTGGCCGCTATGATGGATTAGTAAAGGATTTGGGGGGACCGGATGTTCCGGGTGTCGGTTTTGCCATCGGGATGGAGAGAGTCATCTTACTATTGCAGGCCCTAAATCTTGACGGATCTGAAAAAAAGGATCTCGTGTTTTTCGCAATGCTTGGGAGTGTGGCAAGAGACAAATTTTTACCGATTATAAACACTTTGAGAAAGGACGGCATTGCCGTTGAACTGGACTATGAAGATAAATCCCTGAAGTCTCAGATGAGAAGGGCAGATAGACTTGGCGCACATTCGGTTGTGATTGTCGGAGATGCTGAATTGGGGAAAAACATTGCGGTTGTAAGGAATATGCATTCGAAAGAGCAGGAAGAGGTGAAGATTGAAGATCTGCCCAGACATTTTGTGAGGGTTGAAGAGTAAAATTTATGAAAAGAACACACACATGCGGAGATTTAAGAGGGGCTGACAAGGGGAAGCAGATTGTGCTAAACGGCTGGGTCGACAGTGCGCGCGATCATGGCGGACTTGTCTTTATCAACCTTCGTGACAGATATGGCGTAACACAAACTGTCTTTGACCCGGCCGATACCGCCGATCTGATGAAGGTTGCAAAGTCTCTTCGTGCCGAAGATGTACTCGAGATAAATGGTGTTGTAAGAAACAGGCCGGAGAGTCAGACCAACAAGAATATGCCAACCGGAGAGATTGAGGTGCTGGCGTCATCGCTCGTAATTTTAAATCGCGCCGAAGTTCCTCCGTTTGAAATTGAAGATGATACGACTGCGTCGGAAGAACTGCGTTTGAGATATAGATATCTGGACCTTCGCAGACACACACTTCAAAACATCCTTCAGTTGAGGCATAAGACTGCTCAGACGGCGAGAAACTATTTGAGCGATAACGGATTTTTGGAGATTGAAACACCGTTTCTCACCAAGAGCACTCCGGAAGGTGCGCGTGATTATCTGGTCCCGTCTCGGGAATC
This sequence comes from uncultured Pseudomonadota bacterium, assembly GCA_964612405.1. Lineage (GTDB taxonomy): Bacteria > UBA10199 > UBA10199 > 1-14-0-20-49-13 > CAZTCA01. The sequence goes on along the minus strand of CAZTCA010000017.1, from coordinate 11,338 downwards.
TAAGGGTAAGTTTTATGCACTTCCGCAATCACCACAGCTTTTCAAACAATTATTGATGGTTGCGGGGATGGACAGATATTTTCAGGTCGTCAAATGCTTTAGGGATGAGGATCTGCGGGCAGATCGCCAGCCGGAGTTTACTCAAATTGATATTGAGGCAAGTTTCATCGATCGTGAAGATATTTATGAAATTAATGAAGGCCTTATTTGCAAGCTCTGGAAAGAGACATTGGGAATTGAATTGAAGAGGCCGTTTGACAGGCTTTCATATACGGAAGCGATGTCCAGATATGGAAACGACAGGCCGGACAGAAGAATACCGTGGGAGTTGAAAGATGTGACAGAGGTGTTTAAGAATTCCGAATTCAAGGCATTTGCTTCGGTGGTAAAAAGCGGCGGAATTATTAAGGCGATGAATGTTAAGGGCAAGGCCGCGGAATTTTCTCGCAAACATTTAGACACGGCGGTTGAATTTGTAAAAACCTACGGAGCAAAAGGTGTCACATCTCTTAAAGGGATAGAAAAATTTCTGAAAGATTCAGAAAAAAATCAACTAAAGGAAAAACTGAATATTTCCGATGGGGATCTGGTCCTCCTGATCGGTGATAATGCTAAAGTTGTCAATGATTCACTGGGTGTCCTGAGGGTTGAGCTTGGTAAAAAATTCAAGGCCTATGATGAGAAGAAATTTAATTTCGTCTGGGTGACCGATTTTCCGTTAATGGAGTATGACGAGAAGGAGAAGAGGTACGTTTCTCTTCACCATCCGTTCGCTTCACCAAATCCAGAAGACCTTGCTTTGTTGGATAAGGATCCATCAAAGGTAAGGGCGCTTTCGTATGATATAGTTGTCAATGGGTCGGAGATTGGTGGCGGATCGATCCGTATCCATGACAGTAAGATCCAACAAAAGATTTTTGATCTCTTGAATATCAAAAAGGACGAAGCCAAAAAGAGATTTGGTTTCCTGCTTGATGCCTTGCAGTACGGTGCCCCTCCGCATGGAGGCATTGCCTATGGCCTGGATAGAATTGTGATGCTCTTGGCCGGAACCGATTCAATCCGCGATGTCATTGCTTTCCCAAAGACCACAACTGCATCGTGTCTCATGACAGATGCTCCAAGCGATGTTGATAAAGATCAGTTGAAGGAATTGGGGATCAAGACGGTCTAAGACAAACCACTCTCTTTAATCACCTTGTCATAATAATCTATCACCTGACGCATATATTTGCGTTTTTCGGTATAGCTTCCGGGAAAGAAACTGCGCTTGAATCCATAAATGATAGAATTTTTTATCTTCTTGAATGGAATATTGAAATTATTAAGTGCCAGTAATATCTCGTCTGTAACAGTTGTGTTTGATATAAGTCTATTGTCAGTGCAAAGAGTGAATGACATCCTGTCGTCAAACATTCTCTGAAGTGGGTGTTTTTTCAGATCCCTTAGTTTTGGTGTTGTTTGCGAGTTGGATGTGAGACAGACCTCAATTGTCACCCGGCGCTCATTTATATATTTTGCAAGCGCCTTCGTGTATTGTTCGCGTTCCTCTTTTGTGTATAAAAATTCAACCTGACTGCTATCATAAAGATATGTTCCGTGACCAAGCCTGTCTGCATAAAGATCAGTAACGGCCTGGAATATTGACGGAGGGCCAAATGCTTCTCCGGCATGGACTGTCTTGTGCATGAAGTGCCGGTGGGCAAAATGTGCGGCCTCTTTGTGCGGTGAGGCAGGATAGCCGGCCTCTTCGCCCGCCAGATCAAAACCGACTATCGGGATTCCGTATGTGTTACGAATCTCAACCATCGCCCTCACGAGTTCCAGCGATGCATGTGCATAGATTTCTTCTGAAGGGGTGTACTTGTGAGCGCTGATGAAGTTATCATAATAATATGAAAAGCTCTTTTTGAACATCCGGAGCGCCGAACCTATTATTCCATATTCAAATCTTGGCTCCATTCCATTTACGATCTCTTTTCTGGAGTTGATCTCTTTCTGTGCCTTAGCCAGGCCCTTATTTACGGACTTAAATATCTTCTCAAAATCGAGATTCGGATTGATGTGAAGTTGAGGTGCAAAGCGCGGCTCAATATATCTCACGCCTTCATTAAAGTTATCAATGGCCAGTTCATATGCAATCTGTTCCAACGACTCTTCATTCTGCATTACGGCAACTGTGAAGGCGAAGCCCTTGAGATATTCCGAGAGGCTTTTATAATCGTTTTTAAAGACGAGTTTTTTCAGGCCTTCCTCAGTGTGAGAGGGGAGTGTTATGTTGTTTCTTTTTGCGAGCTCGATAAGGGTTTTCAGGCGGAGCGATCCGTCAAGATGGACATGCAGGTCCGTTTTTGGGAGTTTTTTAATTACCTGTTCTAACTGATTTGCTGGCATTTGCCTTATTTAACAGCTTTTGCCAGTTTAAGTCTACCTCTTTTTGAATCTGGTCTATCTGGGCGTCTGTCATGTGACGGAAACGACCCTGCTTTTTCAGATACTCTCTTACGGGGATGTTTTTGGGCTGGATGTTGATATGATACTCTTCTCCGTCAATAATCTCATAAATGGGGAAGACTTTTGTGTCTGTTGCAAGTCTGGTCACCTCAACAGAGAGGTCGCTCGGAATCCTCCAACCGGGGATGCAGGACGCAAGGATGTGTATGAAACGCGTTCCCTTGATCTCCTTGGCCTTTTTAAATTTTGCCATCAGGTCGTGTGGATAAGCGCTCGATGTCGTTGCGATATAAGGAATTCTGTGGGCGGCCATGATTGCGTCGATATTCTTCTTCCTGTCCTGTTTTGGATGCGCCTCAGGCGTGGTCGTTGTCCATGCGTAGAGTGGTGTTGCGCCGGAACGTTGAATTCCGGTGTTCATATAAGCTTCATTGTCATAACAGACATAAATTATATTTTCATTACGCTCCGCCGCGGCCGATAGCGATTGTATTCCGATATCAAATGTTCCACCGTCTCCGGCCCACGCCAACACTGTGGTATCTTTTTTCCCCTGAATATCAAGAGCGGCCCTGATGCCCGATGCCGCCACTCCCGCCGTTTCGAACGCCGTGTGCATTAAAGGAATGTCGAGTGCAGAATATGGATATGAGCCCGCAATAATGGACCAGCAACATGCTGGGATTGCAACCATCGTGTCTTTTCCGAGCACCTTCAATGCATACCGCATTGCCTGTGCCGCACCGCAACCTGGGCATGCAAGATGGCCTGAGCACATCAATTCCTCTTTGGGGAAATTCTGCTCTTTAACTCCCTGTCCAAATTGTAGAGGATGTGTATTCATTATAATTTAACCCCAAGCCAGTAGTAGTCCTTCTCCGGCTTATTATTCTCTTTCACAAACTTATAACCTTCAAAAAAAGTATCCGGAGTTATGTCTCTGCCTCCGAGCCCTGCCAAAAAACTGAAGACGTGCGGTGACGATTCCATTCCATGAAGGGTGTTTCTGATTTCCGATGTCCAGATGCCGCCCGATCCGTGTGAAATATTGCGATCAAATACCGCAATCTTTTTTACCCTCTTTGTGTCCATATTTCCCAGTGTTTCGCGAACCGCCTCGGTGGGGAAGGGCCTGAACATCTTCATCTTGACGAGACCTACTTTCTCGCCTGCATCCCGCATGTGATCGATGGCAACACGCGCCGTCCCTGTAGCAGAACCGCTTGTAACAAACAGAGTTTCGGCATCCTCGCACCTGTATGTGGAGACCGCATCATATCTTCTGCCGAACTTCTGGAAAAATTCTTCGCCGATATCCTTATAAACTTTTTTGGCCTGCTGATGCGCCTCTTCCATTATGTATCTATATTCCATATAATGATTCGGCGGAGTCAGACCATTGAACGCGCGCGGGTCATTTAAATTCATCTTCAAATCCGCTTTGTATGACGGGAGGAAATTGTCTACATCTTTGATATCCGGAATATCAACAGGTTCATAGGTATGAGAGAGGAAGAATGCATCATAGACGACCATCACCGGGATCTTTACGGTCTCGGCAAGTTTGTAGGCCATGATGATGGTATCGAGAACCTCTTGGTTGGTTTCACAATACAACTGAATCCATCCGGTGTCGCGCTGTGCAAGTGAATCTGTCTGGTCGCTCCATATGCTCCAGCCCGGTGCCATTGCACGGTTGACATCTGTCATCACGATGGGGAGTCTTGCATAAGAGGCATAGAAGAGGAGTTCATGCATCAGCGCCAACCCCTGTGACGATGTTGCTGTGAAGACGCGCGCACCAGTTTGAGAGGCCGCAATGATGCAGGCCATCGCAGAATGTTCGGATTCAACCTTGATGAACTTTGCGTCGAGGTCACCGTTTGCACACATCTCTGACAATTCTTCAACAACCTGTGTTTGCGGTGTGATGGGGTAGGCGGAGATCACCTGAACGCGGGAGAGTTTGACTCCCCAGCTTGATGCGTGATTCCCCATTAGCACTTCTTTCATATCAGCTTTGTCCGTTTTATCTGTTTAGTCTGTTTGGTCTGTTAACAAAATTAACTGAAATAACTGACCCAGCCGACTAAACCAATGTAGGTTCTTCAACCATCTCCATTGCGGCGCGCGGGCATTCTTTCACGCAGACGCCACATCCCTTACAAAAATCCAAATCTATATTATATCCATCCTTGACCTTTTCAATCGACACGTCGGGACAGTAGATATAACAGTTATCACATTCAATGCACCTTCCGCAGTGCATGCAACGTTCCAACTGCTGTTCCGCGGTTGTCTTGTCAGGAGAAATATGTATCTCTGCCGTTGCGTTGACCCCAAGCCTCTCTTTGACGGATCTCTTGGGATATTTCGCAGGAATAGTCGGGTCAAAGTAATAGGGATTTATTTTATCAGCCGTTGCAATTTGATTTTTCTTGCCGGAACCGCCAAGATATTCAGCCATTCTTACATATTTTTTACCAGGGATTCTGATCTTTTCGAACACTTCTTTGAAATTCTTTCCGCTCAACATGCAGTCTATCTCAATTGCCGAATATTTTCCGGAACCGATTGCATCAACAGCAGTTCTCAACTGTTCAGTCATGTCGCCGCCGTGAAAGATTTTGGGGTCGTTTGATGGGACAAACTTTTCGTCAACCACTTCGCCAATTGCTGTCAGTACTAAATCTGTCTTTACAATAAATTCTGAGCCCTTAACCGGCACCGGCTTCCTGCGTCCGTCAGTGTCGGGTGCGCCCAACTCCATTTTAACACACTCAAGAGCCGCAACCCTGCCGTTTTCTACGATAACCCTTTTTGGTGTGGCCAGAATATCTATTTTCAAGCCCTCAGCTTCGGCATCTTCTATCTCTTCATCGAATGCCGGCATTTCTACTCTTGATCTGCGATAAAGGATTGTTACCTGTTTGGCTCCGCACCGAAGGGCCATTCTCGCCGCATCGACTGCGGAATTTCCTCCGCCGATAACTACCGCATTCTTTCCTTCGAAGTCCGCATTTCGTAAATTTTTGCCACCTTCCAACCTCAATTGTGCGTCTTCAAGAAATTTCAATGCTGAGACGATTCCTTCTACGGTCTCTCCCTCAACTCCGAGGGGGCGGCTGTTATGAGCGCCGATTCCAACAAAGACTGCATCGTTATCTTTGGCCAACTCTGCAATTTTATCTTTGGTCACTTCCGTACCGCAGTTGAATGCGATCTTCAGATCGAAGAGTTTTTCCAGCTCTTTATCCAGAATCTCTTTTGGAAGACGGTATTCGGGGATTCCGTAGCGGAACAGTCCGCCCGGTTTCGGAAATTTTTCATAAACCGTCACAGAATGACCAAGACGGGCCAGAAAATATGCGCACGATAATCCTGCGGGTCCGCTTCCAACCACCGCAACCTTTTTACCGGTTGAACTATTCCACAGTTTTGGAGATTTCTTATATGCATAACTGTCAGCCAAATAACGTTCCAACATGTTTATGGTGACGGATCCGCCGATATCTTTTCTGTTACAACCCCTCTCGCAGGGATGAAAGCAAACACGACCCATCAGGCCCGGGAAAGGATTTTCTGTGGTCAAAACATCCCACGCCTGTTCAATGTTTCCTTTTTTCAATTCGGTAATCCACTGCTCGATAGGTTCGCCGGCAGGACAGGAGGCCTGACATGCGGGAATCTGCTCAATATATCTCGGACGCATATAACGCCAGGAACCGGTTTTGTTCCACGTCATGTTGGCAACGGAGACCGTGCAATACGGCATCTCATGTGCGCCCTGAAATACGACTGGTTTATCTAATTTCTTCATGCGTTAAATTGAACACTCTCAAAGGCCTCTCTTGCCGCCTTTGCATTTTCTTCCGGCTTGACCGGAACACCTTTTTTTATCGCTTCACAGACCGCATCAATTGAACACACACCGGTGATCTTTGCAAATGCCCCTAGAATTGCCGTGTTCACAATGGGGCTTGTCTTATTGCCAAGTCTGTTTCTGACCGCAATTTCACTTGCATCAACAATTGCAATCTTGTTTTTTGTCAATTTGTCGTTTGTAATCTGAGTCTTGGCGTTAACAAGGACCCATCCTCCTTCTTTCAGGCCTGAGAAGATGGTCGGATTATTCATTAGGGTGCCATCAAGTACAATGATATAATCAGGCGAATATATCTCGTTTCTAATATTGATATATGATTCGTCCCATCTCAGGAATGCCGTGACGGGGGCTCCGCGTCTCTCAACTCCGAAGGCAGGGAAAGCCTGCGGGAAGAGACCCTCTGCAAATATCGCCTGAGCCAGGATCTTGCTTCCGATCACTGCTCCCTGGCCTCCTCGTCCATGGAATCTGACTTCGATCATAAAAGGTGAAGCATAGACTATTTTTTTAACCTATTTTGTCAAGGATTTCGGGAAAATGGGAAGTGTGACGCATAACTAGCTGTTTAACAAAGAGAATGCTAGCGCTTCTTAGACTTCCTCATCGCGGCCTTGAGCATCCTGTCAAACGCTTGTGTGGGGGACCTTCCTTCAGTGATATTATTCTGATAAATGGCGGCATAACCGGTCCTGTTCCTGATCTTGAAGATCTTGACCTTTTTCTTGGATAGCTTCACTTCTTTTTTCTTTGCCATATTTCCCCCTTATATTTTCTGCATTTTACGCTTTGTTTCAGACAAAATCAAGGGGCTTAAATTTTTGACTGTCACGCCCACGCAAAAATGACAGTGGGATTAGACTACAATCTTTTCATCTACAGTGTCCGGCACGATACTGGCAAGGTTACGTCGGCCTCGACTCCGATGCGACCCTACTTTTGGTCTGCAGGCGCGAACCTTCCCCATCCCCACCCCCGCACTCAAAAAATAAAAAACATCTTGGTAGTTTTTTGATTGCGGGGGATTCAGGGCCCCTGGGGCTTTCACGTCCGCAGACCAAAGTGGGTATCCCCGCATCTGCGCTCGGCAACTCCTCCACCTTACCAGCTATCGTGCCTCACTGGTAGTTAATGATGCGCCAATGCTAGTCTAAGGCCGACATAGTCTGTGATGGTGACTGCGGCATTGAGCGAGCTAGATTTCGTAGGCGAGGGTTTTGCGATCGCCCAGTATGAAAGATATATGTCTAGGCGACACCGAGCACTGTTTGAGCCCGAAGGCCGCAATATTATGAGTTTTGACCAAACGGCCGAGGGCGAGTTGCGCAGGTGAGCAGAACACGAGACCGTACGAAATCAGCGAACGCGATTACCTGCCGCAGGCACCGTCACAGACTATGGCGGGGTAGATCAGGCCTGTTGCCGGTAGACAGGGGCATTGTGTGCAGCTGGGCGGGAGCACCTCGATGCCTTGTTTACTCTGTCACCATTTCGTGGGGATGACGGGGGCTTAAATTCTAATGGAAAATAGGCGGCAAATGTGGTTATTGTGAAATCCTCATGAAGCTTAAAGTGATTGCCATAGGGAAGTTGAAATCGAGGGCGGTGGCCGAACTCGTGGACGATTATTCAAAGAGGATCGGGCGGTATCTCAATTATGAACTGAAAGTAGCAAAAAATGAGGCGGCGGTAAAACTGGATCGCGACGATTTTCTGGTTGTTTGTGACGAACACGGTGAAGAGACCGGCTCCAAGGGGCTTGCCGATTTTATTGCCAATCATCAAAGAGTCGGCACGAAGACACTCACCTTTTTTATCGGAGATGCGCCCGGTGTATCCAAAAAGATGAAGGACAAGGCGCGGACCACACTGAGTCTTTCAAAGATGACCTTTCCCCACGAACTTGCGCGTGTAATTTTGCTTGAACAGATCTATCGTGCATGCACAATTTTGAAGGGCTAGAAATATCATTATGAATAAACCACAGACCAAAGACTAGAGACTAGAGACTAAAAGCTTGTATCTATGGTTTATTTCAGATTTTTATGGATAAAGATCAAATCTCTCAAATATTTGCCAATATGGCGGTGATGCTTGAGATAAAAGGGGAGAACCCTTTCAAGGTCAGGGCATATGAAAATGCCGTTCGCGTTCTGGAGGGGATGAAGGATTTTGAAGAGAGGGTGAAAAGTGACACTTTGACGGAGGTCAAGGGGATCGGAGAGAATCTCTCAAAGCATATTGCCGAACTTTATAATACGGACAGGATGAAAGAATATGAAAAGCTCAGGAAGTCAATTCCGGAAGGACTGTTCGAGATTATGGCCATCCCCGGCATCGGCGCGAAGACCGTTAAATTTTTATATGAGAAGTTGGAGATCAAAAGCATCGGTGCGTTGGAGCTCACCTGTAAACATGGGGGCTTAAGAAAATATCCAGGCTATGGTCAGAAGACAGAAGAGAAGATACTTCGCGGAATTGCGTATTTGAGACGGCATATTGGACAACATCTGTACAGCGACGCCTTGGCCGCCGCGATGGAGATCTTCAGAAAAATAGAAAAGAATAAGGATGTTATCAGGGCAGAGCTGGCAGGGAGTCTCAGAAGAAAGAAAGAGACAATAAAAGACATCGATATTGTTGTGAGTACAAAGAGGCCGGAGTCGGTGATAAATTTTTTCACAAAGATGAATGAAGTTGAAAAGGTAGAGGCAAAGGGCGAGACAAAAACAACCGTTGTTCTGTCTTCAGGAATTTCCGCAGACTTGAGAACTGTTTCTGATAAAGAATTTCCATACGCCTTGCATCATTTCACTGGGAGCAAAGAACATAATGTTGCAATGAGATCACGTGCTCAAAAGATGGGCTATAAGATGAATGAGTATGGACTCTATAAAATATCCGGCAAAAAGGATGTCCTCGTCCGGTGTGAAAACGAAGGAGATATCTTTAGTGAATTAAAATTGGATTACATTGAGCCGGAGCTACGCGAAAATATGGGTGAAATATCTGCGGCAGAAGAGGGCAAACTCCCAAAATTGCTCGATCCAAAAGAGATGAAGGGGGTTTTGCATGTCCATTCCGATTATAGTGACGGTGTGAGTTCCATAGAAGAGATGGCAGTGGCCGCAAAGAAGATGGGCTATTCATATATCGGGATTTGTGATCACAGCCAGTCGGTGACATACGCCGGCGGAATGAGCATTGAGAGTGTGAAAAAACAGTGGAAAGAGATCAATTCGCTGAATAAAAAACTGCGTGGCATAAAAGTGCTGAAAGGGATTGAGTGCGATATTCTTGGGGATGGGGCTCTGGATTATCCGGAAAAAATGCTGAACGGATTTGATTTTGTTATTGCCGCCATCCATTCAAGATTCAGCATGTCAGAAGATGAGATGACAAGACGTATTATCAAGGCGGTTGAAAATCCTCATGTGCATATACTTGCACATCCGACCGGCAGACTCCTCCTGACGAGAGAACACTATAAAGTAAACATGCACAAAGTGATTGATGCGGCGGCGGAGAATGACGTTGCAATTGAGATCAATTCGAATCCGCATAGGTTGGATCTGGATTGGAGACTATGTCCTTATGCAAAATCGAAGGGTGTCAAGATCGCGATATGTCCGGATGCCCACTCGGTTGAGAATCTGGAAGACATCTATTACGGAATTGGGATTGCCAGAAAGGGATGGCTGACAAAAGAGGACATCTTAAATACTCTAACACTTAAAGAGATAGAAGGATGGTTTTCCTGATGGATGTTAAAATAAGAATAAAAAAAATTCTTGGCCTGCTTCGCAAGGAATATCCGAAAGCCAAGACGGCGCTTACACACAAAAACCCTCTGCAATTGCTAGTTGCGACAATCCTTTCCGCACAATGTACTGATGTGCGGGTGAATATGGTTACGCCGGTTCTCTTTAAAAAATATAAAACAGCCAGGGATTTTTCCGAAGCCAAGAAATCTGAACTTGAAAAGATAATACGCTCAACAGGTTTTTATAAAGCAAAAGCAAAGAATATTGTAGGTTGTTGTAAGGGTCTGGTGGATTTGCATGGCGGAAAGGTTCCAAAGTCGTTGGATGAAATGATGAAACTGCCGGGCGTTGGCAGAAAGACGGCTAATGTTGTTTTGGGGAGCGTATGGAATATTCCGGGTGTTGTTGTCGATACTCATGTGAAGCGCCTTGCTTTCAGAATGGGTTTAACTAAAAATACAGATCCTGAAAAGATAGAGCAGGACGTCATGAAGATTCTGCCGGAAAGGGATTGGAACGATTTTTCGACCTGCCTCATTTATCACGGAAGACAGGTGTGCAATGCCCGCAAACCCGCATGTGGACGATGTGTACTGGCCAAAGTGTGCCCCAAAATAGGAACTTGACAGATCATTCTCATGAAGTATATATCCGCATGAATTTTTAACAAACGGAGGAGATATGGCAGACAAGAGTAATAAGGTAGAAGGCAACACCGCGGGCAAGTATTATGTTGACTCACAGTGTATCGATTGCAATCTTTGCCGCGATACGGCTCCGGATAATTTCAAGCAGAATGAATCCGCCGGCTATTCATTTGTGTATAAACAGCCCGGAAGTGATTCAGAAACAGGTCAGTGCGAAGAAGCAAAGGGTGCATGTCCGGTTGAAGCAATCGGAGATGATGGGGAATAGTTAATAGCAGTATTGCATTTTAAAGCCCGCTTAACAGGCGGGCTTTTTTATTTAAAGTGAGGTCTTATCTTTTCCGGCAGATCTAGATTGATATCTTTTTTCCTCTTCTCTTTCTCAGATAACAATACCTTAAGCTCGGGGCTGTTTTCTATATCAATAAAATCATCGCTTATCTGCACCCACAATTTTGTCTGTTCGGGGTTTAGTGTGTAAGCTTGTTTAAGTCTTTCGATTGCTCTTGTTTTATTTCCAATCGCTGAATGATACGCGGCAAGATAGATCATGCCGCGAAAGCTGTTTTTGAAGATAGCCGCCGGGATTG
>CAZTCA010000016.1:0-17610 GCA_964612405.1 uncultured Pseudomonadota bacterium | reverse complement strand
TCGACCTTCGGCCTCCTCGCGATGACAAGTCGAATTTCCCGACAGGCTCCTAGTGGCGATTTTTTACTTCGGTCTGCTGTGTCTGACATCCCTGCCTTTAACTGTGAAGATCGTGAGCTCAGCGATATTGGTTGCGTGATCCGCGATCCGCTCCAGATATCTTACGATGGATGTCATAGGAAAGATCACCTTGATTCTTTCAGGTTTCTTGGTTGCACTATCAAGCATCTGTTCAATATATTTCTCCGTAAGATCGTCGACAAGGTCATCATTAATGAGAACTCCCTCTGCCTTTGAGACGTTCATTTCAATAAATGCATCAATGCTATCCTTCAGCATTTGCTGTACAACCTTTGACATTTCATCCAAATCTATTGGTGCCGACGCGGCCTTCACGATATCAATGACACGGCTCGCAGTATTTACCGTGAGATCCCCGACTCTTTCAAGATCCGTGACTATTTTCAGGCCTCTTGTGATTAGTCGCAGATCACTCGCAGCCGGCTGATGCCTCGCCAAAAGTTCTATACACTGTTCGTCAATGGCCACTTCCAGTGCATTGACGGCATAATCGCGTTCTATGATCTGTTTGGCCATACGATCATTTTGCTCCTTTAGCGCCTTCATGCAGTCCTCAAGCATCCCCTCCACCGTTTGCCCCATGAGCAGTATCTGTCTTTTGAGAGACTCAAGTGCATTATCGAAATGATGATCTATATGCTGGTCCATACTTCCTCCTTTTTATCAGCCATATCTTCCGCTGATATAGTCTTCTGTTCGTTTGTCATTTGGGTTCGTAAAGATTTGTGTCGTCTTGCCGAATTCGACAAGATCGCCAAGCAGCATAAAACCGCAATCCTCTGAAACCCTCGCCGCCTGCTGCATGTTGTGTGTAACGATAACTATCGTATAATCCTTTTTCAGATCCTGCATCAACTCTTCAATCCGGGCCGTCGCTATCGGGTCAAGCGCCGAACACGGCTCATCCATGAGGAGTATCTCCGGCTTGACGGCCAAGAGTCTTGCAATGCAAAGTCTCTGTTGTTGTTCGCCGGAAAGCGCAAGAGCGCTCGATTTTAGCCGGTCCCTCAATTCCTTCCAAAGTCCGACACTTTCGAGGCACCGTTCCACTTCTTCAGTCAGGGTCGATCTTTGTCTTATTCCATGAATTCGCATACCATAGACAAGATTTTCATATACCGACAACGGGAACGGATTGGGCCTTTGAAAGACCATTCCCACCGACTTTCTTAACTGCAATATATCCATCTCTGAAAGTGTTTGGCCTAGAACCTCCACATTGCCCGTTGTGCGAACGCTCGCAATCAGGTCGTTCATCCTGTTAAATACGCGCAGAAGCGTTGATTTGCCGCATCCCGACGGACCAATAAGCGCGCTAATACGTTTTTCCATAATATTCAAATCGACATCCTTCAGCGCATGAAATGAGCCATAGAACAGGTTCAATTTTTGACAATCAATGGCTTTCATATCAACCGAATCTCCCTGTCACATATTCTTCTGTTCGACTATTGGCCGGAGATGTAAATATCTTATGTGTTTCGTCAATTTCGACCAGTTCTCCCATAAGAAGAAACGCCGTTCTATCCCCCACGCGTGCAGCTTGTTTAGTATTGTTCGTTACGAGCACGATCGTCTGTTCGTGCGCAAGCAGTCGAATGGCCTCCTCCACTTTGCCGGTGGATATCGGATCAAGTCCGGAACACGGCTCATCAAAAAGAATTATTTCGGGTCCTACAGCCAGCGTTCTTGCGATACATAATCGTTGCTGCTGTCCGCCGGAAAGGTTGAAGGCGTGCGAATTGAGCCTGTCCTTGACCTCATCCCAAAGAAAGGCCGCACGAAGTGTCTTTTCTACCAGCACATCGCCGTCATGCCTTGCGACGTGCCGCAGCATCCTTATGCCGAAGAGAACATTATCGCGTATGCTCATAGGAAGCGATATAGGAAGCGCGAAGACCATTCCAACGCGCCGACGCAGGTTCTCTACGTTTTGGCCGGCGTACACGTTGCATCCGTCTATAAGAATGCTGCCGCTTAAACTCACATTTTCGATTCTGTCTATCATCCTGTTGATTGAGAGCAATAGAGATGACTTGCCGGAATTTGCCGGTCCGATGATTGTAAGCACCTCATTTGATTTTATCTCAAGGGAAACGTTTTTGAGCGCTTGCGTGTCTCCGAATGAAACATTGAGATCTTTTACCGATATTTTGGAGACGTCGTTCATGCCGACCGCCTCCCTCTCATGAGCCTGTGCATAAGCGTGTACGCACTGATGTTTATAATAAGTATTGTACATATGAGAACAGCAGCTGTCGCATATGCATTGTCGTTCGATATTCCCTCTCGTGCCAGTATATAGAAATGAACTGACATCGTGCGTGCTGAATCTAAGAGTGATCTAGGCATCTGCACGGCGGAACCCGCCGTAAATATTATAACAGCCGTCTCTTCGATCGACCGCCCGATCCCCAGTATTACCCCCGTGAGAATACCCGGCAAAGCGTACGGTAGAACGGATTTAGTGACAACTTGCCAGCGCGTCGCACCCAGCGACGCCGCAATATCGCGGTATTCGGAAGGTACCTGTTTGAGGGCTTCTTCGGATGTGCGGATTATCGTTGGGAGGATCATTGCGGCAAGAGAGAGACCGCCGGATATGATCGACCAGCCAAACCCGAGTATCACAACGAACAATATAAAACCAAATAAGCCGAATATAATGGACGGAACACCGGCCAGACAATTAATGCCGAATCTTATGACTGCGGTAACACGTCCCTCGCGGGTATATTCTGCCAGATAGATAGAGCTTGCAATACCGAGCGGAGCAGCGATTCCTATCGCAACAAATACGATAAGAATAGTACCCACTATAGCCGGAAGAATTCCGCCAGCACGGCCCATGTCGAGTATCGGTTCCGTAAGGAATGCCCATGTTACGTATCTGAAGCCTCCCAAAAGAACGAAGCCGATCACGAATACAAGCGCTGCAACAGCCGATGCACATGCCAGCAGTAACATGACTTTTGCTATGCGTTCTGTAATTAACGGACGTATCCTCATACTAGAATTTCCTCTTAGACACTTTTAACGCAACGATATTGAGCACCACTATGAAGAAAAAGAGCACAATCCCAGTCGCAAATAGCGCCTCGCGATGAGCGCCTATTGCGTATCCCATTTCTATGGCAATATTGGCAGTCAGCGTCCTGACAGAATCTAAAATCGAATGCGGCATCTGCATGGAATTACCTGAAATCATGATTACAGCCATTGTCTCGCCAATCGCCCTTCCCATCCCAAGGATAACGCCGGCCAGTATTCCGGACTTGGCCGCCGGCACAGTGACGCGCCATGCGGTCTGCCACTCTGTCGCGCCGAGCGCGAGTGAACCTTCACGATATCTCTTCGGAACAGACTGGATGGCATCTATAGACACACCCACAATCGTAGGAAGTATCATGATAGCCAAGACACACGATGCCGCCAAAATAGAGAGGCCCGGACCGCCAAATCTTTCGCGGATGATCGGGGCTAGCCACATGACTCCCAAAAAACCATAAACAACGGATGGTATGCCGGCCAAAAGTTCGATGGCCGGCTTCAAAATGTCGACCCATTTCTTTGGCGCAAATTCCGCCAAATAGACGGCGCAGGCCAATCCGAGCGGCACCCCAAAAATCAAGGCGCCCGATGTGACGCAAATGGATCCGACTATGAAGGTCATTATGCCGAATTGACCGTCGAGCGGCGCCCATGTGTGCCCAAGAAGAAAGTGAAAGAGACCGCTCCTCATCATTATTGGAACGCCCTCTTTAAAGACAAACAGAGCGATGAGCGCCAATATCGCTGTCGATGAACAGGCGGCGAAAAAAAGGATTTTTGATATTAACCGATCCATTACTTAACTGCTATCAACCCTTCTTTTTCCAGAAGTTTCTGGGCATCAGGCGACAGCACAAATGAAATAAAGGCCATCACATGACCTGTCGGCTCACCATTCGTCAGAAAAAATACAGGCCGTGATAAAGGATAAGTGCCTTTTTTGACATTGTCATTGATCGGCGCAATATTATTGAGCGAGAGCGCTTTAACCTTGTCATTAACAAGACCGATGGAAATATATCCGATCGCTTCCGGATCATTGGCTATCACTTCGCGCACCGTGCCATTAGAATTTTGGTAAAGAGCACTTGGCGCTATCTTTTCACCACCGAGAACCAGCTTATCGAACGAACGACGCGTGCCGCTCCCCTCTTCACGAGATATGACCCTTATCACGTCATCCCCACCCCCAAGTTCCTGCCAATTTGTAATCTTTCCCGAAAATATATCTTTTGCCTGCTCAAGAGTAATATTCGATGCGGGGTTATTAGGATTTACCACGACTGCAATGCCGTCGCTGGCAACCACCGTGACTATCAGCATTTTTGCTTCAGGAGGCAGCTCAAGGAGATCGGCCATCCCGATATCTGCCGCTTTACTGATCGCCGACTGGATGCCGACCGCAGATCCACCGCCCTGAACATTGATCTGAATATCTTTGTTATTTTGCATGTACTGTTCAGCCAGCTTTTCCGCAAAGGGCTGAAAGGCTGTGGAACCGGCAAGAGTAATGTTTTTTGCAGTTGATCTTGAACAGCTCATTGCAGTAACGGCAAGCGCACACATAATTACACCGACAAAAATCTTTTTTAACAGAAACATAAACTCCTCCTTGTTTTGGTTTGCACTTGTAAGCGTAAGCGACATAGCCGGGGGCCATGAAATTATTGTGTGGGAATTGTTAGAAATTTGTTAGCGCTCTAAAAGGGTATCTAATCATAACTGTCCGGTTAACTGTTGAATAGATTACGAATTGTTTTTTATGTACAGCTACTTACACAACAAAAAGCCTGCGGTCGATTTCAACGGCGTTAAGCTATCTGGCCAACTATTTTCCACGTTAAAGTGGAAAGGGGTGGCCAATGAACACAGGACGCACTATTTTTTCTCAGCTGATGTCGGCAATAAAATTAGAAGTATTGATAATAAGATTTTTTTCATATAGCCTCCTCCTGTTTAGGATGTATATGGATTTTTCGAATTAGCATCATAATATGAAGCAATTATTAGAAATTAGTTAAAAAGGAGCTGTTTATGCCCAAGGACCTGATACTGGTCGTAGATGACGAAGAAGACATCCTTGAATTTATCAGATACAACCTAAAAAAAGACGGATATGATGTTTCCTGTTTGCAATCAGGTGAGGAGGCCCTGTCGTCAATTACGAAAACACGTCCCTCCCTAATGATCTTGGATCTTATGCTGCCGGGCATAGACGGCTTTGAAGTGCTAAGATCCGTCAAGAACAATTCCAAGACAGCCGACATGTCGATAGTTATACTCTCGGCCAAAGGTGAGGATCCCGACATTGTTACGGGCCTTGAATTAGGAGCGGACGATTATATTACTAAGCCATTCAGTCCAAAAGTCTTGGTTGCCAGAGTAAGAAGGATTCTTAGGCAAAGGAGAAAGGAACAGAATCCGGAGAAATCATTCATCTCGATTCACGGTCTAGATATAGATGCAAAACGCCATCATGTAGCATTAAACGGAAAAGCCATCGAACTTACCGCGACAGAATTCGCACTTATACAATTTTTGGCAAGGCAGCCGGGCTGGGTCTTCACACGCAATCAACTGATAGACGCCATTCGCGGCAATGATTGCGCAGTAACTGACCGGTCGGTGGACGTACACATAGTGGGTCTTCGAAAGAAAATGGGTAGGCACGGAGATCTGATAGAAACGGTTCACGGTGTTGGCTACAGATTTAAGGAGAAATAATGAGGAAGCGAAAGCTGATTTGGCTGATGTACCCCTCTTTTCTGGCTATCAGTTTATGTGCGATCGCTGCCATTACTCTATTGTCCATTGGATCGATCAGATTGGTAATAGAAAAACAGACTAGATCAGAGCTCACAAGCAATGCACGCCTCATTGCGAGAATGATAGAAGATGAATATAATATTGGGGATTCATCCGCTATAGAGATACTCTGTAACGAGATATCCAGTATGACCTCCCACCGCATCACGGTTATTCTGCCATCCGGGCTCGTCATAGGCGATTCGAACCATGATCCGCAGGAAATGGAAGGACATCAAGACAGACCGGAGATACAGTCTGCGCTGGCCGGTAATGAATCTACGGCGGTCCGTCACAGCCATACGCTGAATGTCGACATGATGTATGTGGCAATACCATTATTAAAAAATAACCGTATTGTCGGAGTACTGCGTACTGCCTCACCAATGCGTACGTTGTCTTCCGCCATAAAACCATTGTATCTCAAATTTGCAGCAAGCGGTCTGGTGATCGCACTATTGGTCGCCGCAGCGAGCTATTTTCTGTCTCGTAAAATTACGCAGCCTCTTAAAAATATCCGGCAAGGTGCTCGCGAGTTTACGAGGGGGAACTTAAGATATAAGCTAATAGTCAATGGATCCGCAGAAATAGAGGAACTGGCAGAGGCAATGAATCTTATGGCGGTAGAGCTGTTCGATCGTTTGTCGCGTCTTTCACAACTGGAGTCTATGAGGCGTGAATTCGTTGCAAATGTCTCCCACGAGTTAAAAACACCGATCACATCTATCAGAGGATTTGCCGAAACGCTCTTTGATGGAGCGGTGGATGATCCGGAAAAGGCTAGGCCGTATCTTAAAATTATAGCTTCTCACATATTGCATATCGAAGCGATAATTGAGGATCTACTCGACCTGTCTCGAATCGAACAGGAAGCCGACTCAAGACAGATTAAGCTTCAAATTGCAAACATCCGGCCGGTAATCGAAGCTGCAGCCGCAATGTATAAGGATAAAGCAGCAGAAAAGAACATTACTCTCAATATCTCCTGCTCAAGCAAGTTGATTGCCCATGTCAACGAACAACTTCTCGAACAGGCCATCTCCAACCTGATAGACAATGCTGTCAAATATAGTGAATCAAAGTCGGAGATAGAAATCTCTGCTTCTAAAACCAACGACACTTTGTCAATTTTTGTCGAAGACCACGGGTGCGGAATCCCCGCCGAGCATCACCATCGCATTTTCGAGAGGTTCTACAGAGTCGACAAGGGACGCAGCCGCAAACTGGGGGGCACAGGCCTTGGACTTGCTATAGTAAAACACATTGTTCAAGTGCATGGCGGTAAAATTGCCGTGGAAAGTGTCATAGGAAAAGGAAGTAAATTTTCGATACTACTTCCGGCTGCTCTTAACAGTACAGATTATTAATAGCCCACTTGGGTTTTATGCGCTTCATACCGTCAAAAAAACCACTAGGAGCCTGTCGGGAAATTCGACTTGTCATCGCGAGGAGGTCGAAGGCCGACGTGGCGATCCAGTGAAATCAATTAGTTACACTAGATTGCTTCGTCGCTTTGCTCCTCGCAATGACAGAAAGTGTCATTTCCCGACAGGCTCCTAGCTAACTTTATAATTATATTTCGGAATATGGAAGATCAAGGCTCTCTGCAACCGCCCTGTTGGCGCACTTCCCCTTATAGATATTTATCCCGCCGGCCAGTTCGGGATGTTTTTTGAGCGCGTTATCAAAGCCTAAATTAGCAATAGCCAATGCATACTTGAATGTCGCGTTTGTGAGAGCAAATGTTGAGGTGTATGGAACTGCACCCGGCATATTTGCAACACAATAATGAATCACACCATCAATCTCAAATGTCGGATCGTCGTGTGTCGTGGGTTTGCAAGTTTCAATACAGCCACCCTGATCGACAGAGACATCGACAACAACTGAACCGTTTTTCATCATCTTCAAATGTTCTCTTTTTATTAATCTTGGAGCGCTTGCACCGGGGACAAGAACCGCACCGACAACCAAGTCTGCATCTTTGATATTCTCTTCAATTGAAAATGCGTCGGAATATACCGGTGTGATTCTGCTTCCAAAGATATCATCCAGATATCTTAACCTGTTTAAATTATTATCGAGGATTTTTACTTCTGCTCCCATCCCCTCTGCCATTTTTGCCGCGTTCGTTCCAACAATTCCGCCCCCCAGAATTACAACCTTCCCTCTTTTCACTCCCGGGACTCCGCCGAGAAGCACACCGCGCCCGCCAAATTCTTTTTCAAGGCAACGCGCACCGACCTGAACCGCCATTCTTCCGGCAACTTCACTCATTGGCATGAGTAACGGCAGTGAACCGTCTTTCAACTGAATCGTCTCATATGCAATTCCGATGACGCCCTTCTTCATCAAGGTCTCCGCCAACTCTTTTGCGGCGGCAAGGTGAAGATAAGTATAAAAAATCATCCCCTCTCTCATATACTCATATTCCTGAGGAAGGGGCTCTTTCACCTTCACGATCATTTCAGAATTATCAAAAACCTCTTTCGCCGTGTTCATAATTTGTGCGCCAGCAGTCTTATATTGCTCGTCACTAATACCGCTCCCGACGCCCGCGTTCTTTTCCACAAAAACCTTGTGTCCGCTGTCAACCAGCGTCTTCACTCCACCGGGGACCATGGAAACGCGGTATTCACGGGTCTTGATCTCTTTTGGGATTCCGATTTTCACTTGAAACCTCCTTTTTATGAACAAGCCGGAGTCATAGTCTATTAGCTCGAATATGAGAAACACTTTTTAAATATATTTAGCCCCTGAAGCGCCATATAATACATCTTATTTATCACATAGTTATGATGACTCATTATGGCTTGACTAATTAACACATAATAAAGAAAATGCCTCCAATGTCTAAACTAAAATGGGCCGAACTTGATAACGAAAGTCTCCTGAAGATCAGAATAAAAGATTTGGGGCTCTCAATCCAGGAAACACCGCTCGAATCATATGTGCAGATTGTTCATCAAGAGCTCGATTCCAAGGAACTTATCTTTAAGCCACCCTATTATCTTGCGGACGAATGGCTCTGCCCGGACGAAGAACCGATCATAGGAATTCCTTTTTATCTTGCCCATCCGCGTCTGAAAAAACTCGAAATGGAGATGATTTTAGAAGTAGAGGGTGAAACAAAAGAAGAATTTCTTCAACTCATGCGACACGAAACCGGACATGTCTACAACTATGCCTATAAATTGCACAAAAAACGTGAGTGGAAAACGCTTTTTGGTGATTTTACAAAGGATTATCCGGACACATATGTGCCGAGACCATATAGCAGAAGATTTGTCCGTCATTTAGATAATTGCTATGCACAGTATCATCCGGATGAAGATTTTGCCGAGACATTTGCGGTGTGGCTGACTCCGGACTCAAATTGGAAAGAGGTCTACAAAGGTTGGAAAAAGGCTCTTTCAAAACTGGAATATGTATGACCATTTGATGTCTGAAATAAAAAACAAGCCACCGCCGGTGACAAGCAACAAAAAATATTGGTCGGTGGACAGGCTTGGCCAGACGCTCGGATATTATTATAATAAAAAGCGGCGGGAGTTTGCAGAAAACCTTCCAGGCTTTTTCAGCCCGGACCTCAAGAGAATTTTCAAAGAGATCGAGGGCCAGGGGAAAATTGAACGTGCAGATACCTTTATAAAAAGGTATAGAAGAAATATTGTCAATTCTATAGGCATGTGGATCGGCAAAAACAATTATTTGATCAATGAATTAATGAGCGATTTAATTAAAACGGCCGGGGAGATGAAATTATACAGATACACTGAAGAAAATACCGCTCTTCTTCAGCTAACGGCATATGTAAATACACTTGCAATGAACTATTTATCAACAGGCAGGTTTAAAAATGTCCGCAAAAAGAACCCTTAAAATACTGGTCTTGTTCGACACCGCGGGAACGCCTCCGGAGGATCAGGATTTCAGTGCTGAACTGAAGACTGAAGAATGGCAGACGGAGGCCGATGTCATTAGAACACTAAAAAAGATGGGGCACGACGTTCACACCCTTGGAATTTATGAGGAGATAGATCTTTTATATAAAACCGTCAAAAATCTCCAGCCGGACATTGTCTTTAATCTGACCGAGCATTTTGGCGGCAAAGGGCATCTGGATAAAGCCGTTGTGGGGCTCTTTCAGATGATGGATATCCCATACACGGGGTGCGGTCCGAACGGCCTGATGCTCTGCAGACACAAGGCCCTATCTAAAAAGCTTCTCTCATTTCACAGAATAAAAAATCCGCCCTTCACGGTTTTCCGAGTGGGCGAGAAAAAACCACTGTCACCGCGAGTCAAACTCCCCTGCATTGTTAAGCTTGCGAATGATGATGCCTCCCAGGGGATCTCACAGGCATCTCTTGTTGAAATAGAAGAGGCGCTCTATGAAAGAGTAAAATTTATTCATGAAAAGTTTGGCGATGCGGCACTTGTAGAACAGTTCATCCCGGGCAGAGAGTTGTATGTAAGCATTTTGGGCAATAAACGCATTCGGGCATTTCCGATTCGTGAGGTGACATTCGGCAATCTTCCAAACGGAAATAACGCCTTTGCGACATATAAAACTAAATTTGATAAGGACTATCGTAAAAAATGGGGAATCAGATATCGGTTCGCTGATTTGGACCAAGATATTGAAGAACATGTTCTAAACATGTGCAAACGTGCATATAAAATTTTGAAGATTGACGGTTACGCCAGAATGGATCTTCGCTTGACACCTACAAATCAGGTCGTCTTTATCGAGGCAAATCCGAATCCCGATCTTTGCACAGATGAGGACTTTGCCCTATCCGCTGAAAAGGCGGGACTTCCTTTTGAAAAACTGCTACAAAAGATTGTTAATTTAGGCTTAAACAAGACGTATAAATAAGGGGGTATTATGAAGAGGCCCGCCCTTCTCTTTCTAGCGGCATCTGCCGCGGCCTTGAGTATTCATTGCAGTTCAGACGATTTGTTGAATCAAACACTTTCAGCCCCCACAACCGCCGCTATCAGGGCCGCCGTAGCAGCTAATAATGCCTATGGTATTGTACCTGGTTTGACGCTCGGCGAAATTACAATTCCTGCCTGCGCTGAGGAAGACGGAACCACGCCTGATTTTACAGTCACATATGCAATGTCGGATCTGGCGGTTGCAAATTTTGGCATTGACGGTATAGGAACCACAATATCAGTATTTGTAGGAGATGGTGATGGGGCATTCTCATCACCCTCTTATTATGACACAAATGTTGAAGATGGAAGACCGTTTGGCATAGTTGCGGGAGATTTTGATAACGACGGCGACATTGATATCGCGGCATGCAATAGTGCAAATCCTGAAGGTGGTTATACCACAATACTATTAAATCAGTAATTACTTGAGGGTTTAAGGAATGCTACGTTTTATTCTTCTTGGAGTATTGTTTTTGATGATCTGGAGAATGTTTAAAAAAATGTTCAACCCGATGGCGCGGCCTGCTAAAGAAGAACAGAAGAAATTACTGAACGAGATGGTTAAATGCGACAATTGTAATACTTATATCTACAAGGATTTCGCAAAAAGAAAGGGTGATGCATGGATCTGTAAAACAGAATGCACCACCCCTTCAAATTAGAAATTAATTACCGCTGTTACCTAAAATTATAGGCAGCCCGTCTTTGCCGCTACCAACCACTACAATCTTCGAATTTTCGCTCTTGGCCAGCTCCCTTGTCGCCTCGATCCCACGAAGTGTCAAAATCTGCTGGGTCAGGCCGCGATTAACAGTAAAATTATAATCGCTGATCCCCTTTGCCTCAATACGCTTTCTCTCTGCCTCTTGAGTCTCTTTTTGTAGAACAAATTTCATCTGTTCTGACTGCTGCTCGGCCTCAAGCTTCTTTTGAATGGCTGTGGAGAGAATGTCAGGCAGTTTCACGGACCGGAGAAGGACCCTCTCCAATCTTACGCCTCTATCCTCGACCATCGGCTTTAATTGCTCATACATCTGAGTGGCCAGTGCCTCACGCTCTGCTGTGTAGAGTGCCTTTGCCTCATACCCGGCCGTCACACCTCTAACAACCGATCTCAGCTGCGGAATCACAATGACATTTACATAATTTGCGCCGATAGTTTTAAAAACATCCGGCGCATTCCTCGGGTCAAGACTGATCAGGACCGAGAGGTCCAAGCTAACCACAAGACCCTCTTTGGACGGAACGTTTGCGTCTTCCGTAATCTGCTGAGTGCGGATGCTCATCTTGTGAACGCTCAACAGCGGATTGATGATATGAATTCCCGCATCCAGAGACGTCGAATAGACATTTCCAAAGAGCTCAAGAACAGCAATGTGTCCTGCCGGAACAATCACAAGCGATTTGACCAGCAAGATAATCAACACAATCACTCCGATTCCAATCATCTTCTTATTTTTTGATAGATTTGCAAGATTTGGAATATTTGGCATCATCTCTGCCATAAGACACCTCCTTTTTGGTTAGTAGCCTTATATATCAACCTGAGATAATTGCAAGGATAGTCGAAGGAATTAAACCCAATAATATCACGGAAATCAGACAAAAGATTATTACGCCGGCAATGGAATAACGAATATCGCTCACTTTAGCAACGTCCTCACTTGAATTTCCAAAATAGAGAGCAACCACAGGTCTCATATAATAATAGATAGAGATAAGGCTATTCATTACTGCAATGATTACCAGCGCCACGTGTCCGTTAACTAATGCCGATTTGAAAAGATAAAATTTGGCAAAGAAACCGCTCGTGGGAGGAAATCCTGCAAGTGAGATTAAAAAGAGCGACATGGCAAACGCAAGCCACGGGTTTGTTCTTCCAAGCCCGGAGATTTCTCTGAGGGACGTCTTTTCTTCCGAGCCTGACAGCTGTATAAGAACCGCAAACGCGCCGGCCGTCATTACCATATATGATATCAGATAGAAGAGCATTGAGCTTGAAGCGGCCGTTGGATCGCTCTTTATGAAAACAAATGCAATTAATATGTAGCCGGCGTGCGCGATGGAGGAATATGCAAGCATCCTCTTGACATCCTCTTGGAAGAGCGCGGCAAGATTTGCAATAGACATCGTAATAACTGCGGTCCATGTGAAAAAATTAGTCAGCTCGACTCCGGATACATTGGAAAGCAATCTAACCACTTTATAGAATACCACAAACGCGGCAATCTTTACGAGTATCGCGAATTGGCTTGCAACCGGAAGAGGCGCCCCCTGATAAACATCCGGCACCCACCAGTGGAACGGAAATAAAGCCACTTTGAATCCAAACCCTGCGATTATTAACGCATAGGCAACGAGAAATAACCTCTCGTTTAAAATTACCGGATTTAAAATATCAAATGCTGCGGTAGATCCGTAGTACAATGCGATGCCGAACAGGAGCACCGCAGAGGCCACAGCTCCCATCGTAAAATATTTCAAAGATGCCTCAGACGAGGCGGCGTCCTGTTTATTCATCCCAGCCTGTACATATGCGGCAAGTGACAAGATCTCCAGACCTATGAATATGACTATCAGGCTTGTGCCGGCCACCATCACGGAACCTCCAAAGAGGACAAATAAAACAAGTGTAATGAACTCGTTGAACTTAAGCGACCGCTCTGTGAAATAATTTAACGAAGATATAGCGACAAGTCCGGCCGATATCGTCATTACTATAATACTGATCAGTGTAAATTTACTATATTCCAGAAAGAAACCGCCAAATACCGCACCACCGGCACACCAGCCTATCCATGCAAACCAGATCGAAATTAAAAGTCCGACAATTGCGGTGACTAAAACCACTTCATGTTTTTTTGGAAACCATGAGCCTATAAGCAGAACGACAATGGCAGTCAAAAAAACTGTTAACAACGGCAGAGAATGTATTAATAGTTCTGTCATAAATATTTTTTAATAATCTTCAAATGAATCATCAGACTCGTCTTCTGATAATTCGCCCTCTTCATCGTCTGAAGACTCTTCCTCTTTAGCCTTCTCTTCCTCCAAAGCCTTTCTCTTCATCAAATCTCTATTAATGACCTCATATCTGTCCACGCCCTCCGTTTCCTTATCTTCATCTTTCATCTCATCGACGTCCGGCAACGACTCCGGCATGATTATCTCAATATCAGATGTTCTTGGTTGAGGGGTTATGGTTTCAAGCGGCTCTCTGACAACATCTGCAATACTGCGTCTGGACATATTCAAAAAGTCAGTTGTAGATTCCGTGATTTTTGAAAGCGCTGTGCCGGGATAGACCCCAAGCCATACAATCATTATTAAGAGCGGAGATATCAGAGCAACTTCTCTGGCGTTTATATCCTTCATCGCCGTCTTAAACGTCTTCTTCTCGCCATAAAACACTCTCTCAAGTGCCAATAATATATAAACAGCGGCGAAGATAACGCCTGTCGCGGAAATAATTGCCATCACCGGTCTTGCCTTGAACGCGCCTATCAATGTCAGGACTTCACCGACAAAGTTATTCAGACCCGGCAGACCCAAAGACGAAAGCCCGGTGAAGATAAAGATCCCTGCAAAGATCGGCATTGTCTTGCCGATTCCTCCATAGTCTGAAATCTTTCTTGTGTGAGAACGATAATAGAGCATTCCGAAGAGTAGGAATAATGCACCGGTTGAGAGGCCATGATTGACCATTTGCAGAACCGCACCACTCACACCCTCGGGATTGAGAGAGATGAGACCCAAAATCACAAACCCCATGTGCGACACAGATGAATATGCGATCAAGCGCTTGAGGTCAGTCTGAACAATAGAGAGAAGCGCGCCATAAACAATTCCGATTACCGCAAGCGTAAATATATAAGGTCTGAGCAGAACTACCGCGTCCGGAAAATATGGCATTGCAATTCTATAAAAACCATATGCACCGACTTTTAGAAATACGCCGGCAAGAAGAACGCTACCTGCGGTTGGAGACTCTGTGTGCGCATCCGGAAGCCATGTGTGGAATGGAAAGATCGGCACTTTGATTGCAAAAGCAAAAGCAAACGATAAGAAGAGCCATAGCTGTACCTGCGGATCTAACACAATCTTGCCAAGAACGAGCATGTCAAAAGAATTTCCTGACTTGATATAAAGGTAGATGATCCCCACAAGCATAAAGAGGGAACCGATCATCGTATACAGCAACAGCTTCAGTGCCACATACACCCTATTGCCGCTCCCCCAGATTCCGATCATGAAATACATCGGGATCAGCATCAGTTCCCAGAAAACATAGAAGAGGAAAAGGTCGAGCGCTGAAAAGGCTCCCAATAGACCAATTTCGCAGACCAGCATCAGGGAATAAAACTCTTTTCGCCTCTTGGTTATCTCATTCCACGAGGCAACAACACAAAGTGTTACCAGAAGTGTAGTAAGACAAATGAGAAGCAGACTCACGCCATCGATGCCAAGATGATAATTAATATTCAGAGCTGGAATCCAGTGGCGGGCCTCTTGAAACTGATAACCTGTGCCGGCTTTAAACGCAAAGAAGAGGACAAGTGATAGTGCGAGCGTTAAAAGGCTGGTGAATAATGCAACCGCCCTTACACCCTCTTCAAATCTCCTCGGCACAAATAGGATTATAAGAAGACCTATAAGCGGCGAAAAGATTGTGTATGTTAAAATGTGTTCCATCATATATTCAATCCACTATACCTAAAAAATGAACCATATAATCAAAACGCTCAAACCAATCATCATAAAGAAGAGATAGTGCGGCACAAGTCCTGTCTGGGCGATTCTGGCAACCTTCCCAAAAAGTGCAACCACACGACTGCTTCCGTTTACAAAGACATTATCAATAATAGGGATGTCTATCCCCTTCCATAAAACAAATTCAGAGATCCAATTAATCGGCCTGATAATGATCAAATTATAAAATTCGTCGATATAGAATTTGTCATAAAGAAGTTTGTGGGTACGCTTGAATCTGTCTGCCGCCTTTGATACCAATTCCAGATTCTGAGTATAGATAATCCACGCGACAAATGCCCATAGGACCACCCATGCAACAGATATTATGCCCATAATATGCTCAAGATTGCCGTGCATTTCATTATATTCAAAAGCGGCGGCCGCAAATCTCGGGTGCAGGAAATGTTCGAACGCATCCTTCATCCATCCGCCGGAGATTGAGAGAATTGCAAGCATGACCAACGGCGCTAACATCGACACGGAAGATTCGTGAATTGTCTTTCGTTTCTCCTCTGGGATTCTTGTCGCCCCGAAGAACGTCAGCCCGACTGCCCTGAATATATAAAATGCCGTGATGCCGGCAGTTATAAAACCGATCAGCCATAGACCGATGTTTCCTCTTGAATAAACCTGCCACAGAATCTCGTCTTTACTAAAAAACCCTGCAAACGGCCAAATGCCTGATATTGAGAGTGCGGCGACAAAAAATACGGTAGATGTCCCGGGGAGATATTTTTTTAATCCTCCCATCTTAAACATATCCTGCTCGCCATGAAGCGCGTGGATAACACTTCCGGCGCCCAAAAATAATGCCGCCTTGAAAAATGCGTGAGTCGTTAGATGGAACATCGCGGCCCCAAATGCGCCAACGCCGGCGGCAAGGAACATATAACCCAATTGCGAAATGGTCGAATACGCCAAAACTTTTTTGATATCTTTTTGGGTCAAGCCTATCAACGCCGCGAATAAGGCGGTCACAGCACCTGTAATGGCAATTACCTGCATTGTGAAAGGCGACAAAATATAGATAAAGTTTAACCTCACCACCATATAGACACCTGCAGTGACCATTGTGGCAGCGTGGATGAGCGCCGAAACGGGTGTCGGACCCGCCATTGCATCAGGCAACCATATATAGAGAGGGATCTGGGCCGATTTTCCGGTGGCACCGATAAAGAGCGCCAAGCAGATTGGAGTCGCCAACGGGAGCAATACCACAGCATTTCTTTCCAGGGTCTCAAAATCTAGAGGATTTTGACCGATGGCCGCATGGCCGGCCAACGTCTTCCATATAAGAAAAATGCCGATGATAAATCCAAAGTCACCAATTCTATTGACGATGAATGCTTTTTTGCCCGCCTTGGCCTTTTCAATGTCAGTGAACCAGAATCCGATCAACAGATACGAACAGAGACCAACGCCCTCCCATCCGACAAACATCAGGATGAGATTATTCCCCAGGACAAGTAATAACATGAAGAAGAGGAAGAGATTTAATTCTGCAAAATATCTTGGATATGACTCATCGCCATGCATGTACCCAACTGAATAGAGATGAATGAGCGAGCCGACTCCGGTGATCACCATGGCCATGACAAGCGACAATTGATCCACACGCAAAGAAACATCTATCCCCCACCCCACAACGTGACCGTCTGGAGTGAACGGTAAAAAACTTATCCATTGGTAGAGCGGCGCAGTAATTGCCGTCGGTTCGGTATTTTCCAGGCCGGTGAGTATCCAGAAAACTATTGCAACAGATGCAAACGAGAGGAACGGCCCGACTACGCCGACAAACGTTGCAAATGACGAGACTTTTCTGGAACCGAACTTGATTCCCAGAATCGACAATGTCCAATTTATTCCGCTCGCGGTGAGAGGTAGGACAATGATCAGCCAGATCAGGCCGTCGAGCGTTATATATTTTAACAAAAATTCTATCACAAATTACCTCTTAAGATCATTAAACAGACT
>CAZTCA010000015.1:17799-17960 GCA_964612405.1 uncultured Pseudomonadota bacterium | reverse complement strand
TCTGCTGTTGTGGGCGCTTGGCTCAGTAACAGCGCATCTGCTGTTGTGGGCGCTTGGCTCAGTAACAGCGCATCTGCTGTTGTGGGCGCTTAGCTCAGTGGTAGAGCACTGCTTTCACATAGCAGGGGCCACAGGTTCAAATCCTGTAGCGCCCACAACAG
>CAZTCA010000015.1:0-17699 GCA_964612405.1 uncultured Pseudomonadota bacterium | reverse complement strand
AGCCCACTGCTTTCACATAGCAGGGGCCACAGGTTCAAATCCTGTAGCGCCCACAACAGCAGATGCGCTGAAATTTTGCGACAGCAAAATTTGGATGGGGGTGAAGACCGACTGGCTTTGCCAGCGGTCGAGGGGGAAGTGGCGACTTCCCCCTCTATGATAGCCCACTGCTTTCACATAGCAGGGGCCACAGGTTCAAATCCTGTAGCGCCCACAGGCGTTGCGCCTATAGCTCAGAGGATTAGAGCGTCTGCCTCCGGAGCAGAAGGTCGCAAGTTCGAATCTTGCTAGGCGCACACAAATTTTGCGCCAGCAAAATTTGTGCCCCGATACACGATATACGATACACGGAAACATCGGGGCTGATGTTCAGTAATGCCGGCGCAAAATTTCGTATATCGTGTTTCGTGTATCGAGTATCGGGTAAAGGAACGACTCATTATATGTTTGATTTCGAAAATCTTGATGTCTATAGACTCGCCTTGGATTTTGCCAAAAAAGTGGCAAAGGCTACAGAAAACGCACCATGCGGCCATTGGAGTCTCGCCGATCAATTCAGACGGGCTTCAACTTCAATTGCATTAAATATTGCTGAGGGTGCTGGTCGTTATGCCAAAGGCGAGAAGAAACAATTTTACTCCATTGCAAAAGGTTCCGCCTATGAATGTGTGCCGTTGATTTCGCTATTTTTTGCATTATCACTCATAGATGAAAAGACAGGATCAGAATGGAAAGAATCCTTGCAGAGAATCTGTCAGATGCTTACAAAATTGATTCAGAGTTTGAAGAAAGATGACCAATAATGAAAAAACTGGCCAATAAATATGCTGTTGTCACTGGCGCCTCCACTGGCATTGGCAAAGCCATTGCTATCGAATTTGCAAAACAGGGGGCATTTGTTTTTCTAACCGCAAGAACCGAGGATAGGCTCAAGGTTGTGCAACAAATCATAGGAAAGAATGTTGGTAAGGCCAAAGCGGTTCCAGCCGATTTGAGTAGTGTTAAATCTACCAACGGCCTTATTGAGAAGGTCAAAAAGACCACTAATAGGATTGATGTAATTGTAAACGCTGCTGGAGTATGGCATGATCAGGGACAAGTATATGCCGCCAGTGTTTTTGAATCTTTCTCTCAGGATGTGATTATCAAGACTTTCAATGTTGGCATTACGGCCCCCGCATTGATTGTGCACGACCTTTTGCCGCTAATGCCTGCCAAAGCAAAAATATTGAATATCTCCGGTAAATTCTCTCACGGGGCGAAAAATTGGCTGCCCTATTATCTGTCAAAGAAAGCTATAGAAGATCTAACAGTGGGTTTATCAGAGGAGTTGGAGGAGAGAGACATTCAAATCAATTGCATTTCTCCGTCGGATACCGGTACTGATAGTTACAAAAGGTTTTATCCGCGCGCTGAAGAGAAAACACTTACCCCTGAAAATATTTCTCAATTTGCCTCCCATCTTTGTTCTGGGGATGCAGATACTATTACGGGAAAAATATACGTAATGATTGCGGGACATGAACCCTATGAGGCGTTTCATACATAGATGTGTAAAAGATGTCACCAATGCCGTATTTTGACTGTAAATGCTTTATAAACAGGTTCGACGTCCTGACAATGGGGCGCACAAATATTGGGGTGATACATGAACATCATTGTATTAGATCTTGAAACAAAATTCACATTCGCCGAAGTCGGCGGTCGGGATCAGTTCGACAAATTGGGAATAAGCGTCGCCGGAGTTTATGATTATAAAACCGGCAAATATGAAGCTATTGAAGAGGCCAACCTGAATAAGCTTGAAGAGCGTCTTTCTGAAAAACCGCTTGTTGTCGGTTTCAATGTCAGGCGTTTTGATCTGGCGGTTTTGAAACCATATCTCCATTTTGACCCTTCTACCCTTCCCGTTCTGGATATTATGGAAGAGATCCAAAAGGTCGTCGGCCATCGTGTGAGCCTGGAGAGCGTTGCACAGGCAACTTTGAATAAAGGAAAATCGGGCCATGGCCTTGACGCAATCAAATATTTCAGAAGCGGTGAAATGGATAAGTTAAAAAAATATTGTCTGGATGATGTCAGGATAACAAAAGAGGCCTATGAGTATGGCTGTAAGAATAAAGAGATCTTTTTCACATCAAAATATGACACATCTAAAAAACGGGTTGAAGTTGATTGGAAAATACAAGGCGAAGAAGAGAAGCCTCAATTAAATCTCTTTGGATAGAGGTAAACTATGTACGATATCATTATTATAGGCGGCGGCATTGCGGGAAGTTCTGCGGCGATCATCGCAGCAAGGAACAATAAGAAGGTCATGGTCCTTGACAAAGGCCCACAGTTTGGTCTGCTTGGCACAACGTCAGTGGTCACAGATTTTCCGGGCTTTCCTGAAAAGATATCCGGAGTTGACCTTCTGGCAAATATGCATAAACAGGCGGCGGCAATGGGGGTTGAGATCAAGACAGCGGGGGCGGTCTCTTGCAACCTGAAAGGTGATATCAAAAGAGTGTCAGCCAGCGACTCTCAGAATTATGAATCAAAGGCCGTCATATTCGCCACCGGAAACATGGCAGAAGCAGGAACCACCACCTATAAGGGAGAAGATAAGTATATCGGCAAAGGGATAAGTTATAACGTCGACTCCGACGCCCCGAATTGCGCACACCAGGCCGTTGCAATAGTCGGCAAAGATGCTTCGGTTGCAGAAGCGGCAATTAATTTGTCGAATTATGCGGAGAAGATATATTGGATCATTCCTGCCAGCAAACTGGATCTCTCGAACGATCTCATGAACAAGTTGGGCGAAATCAAAAGAATTGAAATGTTTTACAGCTCCAGCCTCAAAGAGATTAACGGATCAAATGAATTGTCTTCAATAACAATTCTGTCTGCGGGCCGCGAAAAGAGTTTAAACATTAAACATCTCTTCCTGCTAAAACAGCTCACGTATAAACCGGTGATCAGTTACTTAAGCGGAAGCGGATTAGAGGCAAGTTCTGAGGGCTGTATTATGGTGAATCAAAAACTGGAGGCCAGCATTCAGGGGACATTCGCCGCAGGAAACATGCTTTGCGCCAAACCACAATTGAATATGGTTTGCGCGGCACAGGGCGCAATTGCCGCATTGAGCGCCGCGAATTATATTAGTTCCGTAAAGGGCTAGCTGAGCAATTCCACAACAGATTCATACTTACCAAACGGCGGGAACACATACGCGCCGGAGACCCTTGACATCTTTTTGGCCGCCGAGAGCGCCTCTTTTGCAATAGCCATTCCTTCACGTCGTTGTTCCTCTTTTGTCTTAGCGCTTCTGATCCGTTCGATAATCCTCGACGGAATTTGCATTCCGGGAACTTCGTTGTGCAAAAATTCCGCATTCTTGAGACTGGCAAGCGGAAGAATGCCGACGAAGAAAGGTATCTCTTTGATGTGTTTCGTCTTTTTGAAAAATTCTTCCAGCAGTTCCGAATCATAAACCGGCTGACTGAAGACATATTCAGCACCCGCTTCAATCTTCTTTTTATAACGCTCAACTTCCAGATCCAGATTTACAGAACCTGGGTTTACACCGCAACCGATCAAAAAAGAAGTTGCCGCATTGAGCGAGCGTCCCGAAAGATCCTGGCCGTGGTTCATCATGTTGACCAGATGTATCAGACCAATTGAATCGATATCAAAAACTGCGGTTGCCATTGGATACGTGCCCATCTTTGGCGGATCGCCTGTGATAATCAGAAGATTTTTCAGATCAAGGGCATGCGCTCCCAATAGATCCATCTGCATACCCAAAAGATTTCTGTCACGACAGCAATAGTGGACGATCGGCTCAATACCTACCTCCCGTTTCACAAGAATTGCAAGCGCAATCGGGCTCATTCTGGCAACCGCTCTGGGGCCGTCTGCAATGTTCACGGCATCAACACCGTTTTCGTACAAAAACTTTGCGTGCTTTATCGCCTCTTTTGCTGAGAGACCCATTGGCGGATCGAGTTCAACGCTGATAGAAAATTTCTTTCCAAGTTTTGAGGCAAACTCGCTCTTCTTTTCCGTCGGGATAACTTCAATTTTGTCCATCTTGACAACTGGCTTGACTGTTATCTTAACCTTTTTGGACGGTGAAGCCGATTTGATAAATTTCGCCATCTCTTTAATTTCATCAGGAGTCGTTCCGCAACAACCGCCGACTATGCTTGCACCCGCCTGCACCAGACGACGGGCGAATTCGCCCATATATTCCGGAGTGGCAAGATATAACATTCTTCCGTCAACCGTCTGCGGCATACCTGCGTTGGGCATTGCCGAAAGTTTCATCCTGCTCACCTTACGCATCTGTTGAATCGCTTCAAGAACACCCTGTGGACCGTTTGAACAATTTGTCCCGCCAACATCAACGCCCATCCCCTCCATAAACATGATGGCATCTTCCGGAGTGACGCCGATAAACTCCCCTTCACGATAATGTTTGAATGTTACCTGTGCAATAATAGGCAGTTTGGATAGTTTTCTCGCCTCACTCACCGCCAGTTCCAATTCGTTCAGTTCAAGAAAGGTCTCAAATACCAAAACGTCAACGCCGGCATCAACGAGTGTTTCAATCTGCTCCCTGAAGGCGTGTTTGGCCTCCGCCTCTGTTATTCTTCCGAATGGTTTGAGAGTTGCACCGAGCGGCCCGATTGCGGCTCCGACATATGCCTTGTCACCGCAAACTTCCCGCGCCAACTTCACACCTGCCTGATTTATCTCCTTCACCTTTAATTCAAGGCCAAACGGTTCAAGTCTGGCCCTATTCGCCGTAAACGTGTTGGTTTCGATCAATTCCGCGCCTGCGGAAAGATAATCTTCGTGCACCCTCTTCACCATCTCCGGATTATTGAGATTTAACTCATCATAACACCGGTTGATAAAGATGCCGCGTTCATATAAAAGTGTCCCCATCCCGCCATCGGCAAGAATCACTCTCTCATTTAATGCTTCCAGAAATGATTGCATAAAAGCTGTCCTCAAGTCCGCAAGTCTTCAGGTCTCCAAGTCTTCACTTAGATGAAGACGTGCTGACATGCAGACATGATGACCTGTAGACTAG
Source organism: uncultured Pseudomonadota bacterium (assembly GCA_964612405.1). Lineage (GTDB taxonomy): Bacteria > UBA10199 > UBA10199 > 1-14-0-20-49-13 > CAZTCA01. Next base: position 12,613 of record CAZTCA010000015.1, on the reverse strand, counting down.
TGTCTAAGGAAATCTCCCATATCTTTCACCTTCAGATACGGATTACGCTTTTTTTGTTCCCCCATTGTCGACGCGGGCTCTTTTCCGTAATTGTGTCCAGGGTAGACAATGATATCATCGGCAAGGGTTGTCAGTCGCTTTAACGACTTGAACATCTCTTCAGGGTCGCTCCCTTCAAGATCGGTGCGCCCAATACTATCAATAAACAATGTGTCACCAGTGAAAATTGCCTTATCCATTAAGAAGCATACCGAACCGGGGGTGTGCCCGGGTGTGTGCAGAACCAAAAATTTCAATTCACCGACTTTGATAGTGTCTCCTTCGCCAACCCCCACCAAATTTTTGCCGGAGTCGCCCGCTTCCAGTTTATGCACACAAACCTTCGCGCCAGTCAGCTCTGCCAGCCTTGGAACATCATTGGCATGGTCGAAATGAGTGTGGGTCAAAAGGATATGCGTAATCTTCCAGCCCTTCCCCTTGGCCTCATCGGCAATCTTTGCCGCCTCCCAGCCGGGATCGATCACGGCGGCCACCTTCAACTCAGTGTCTGCGACCATATAGATATAATTCGCCATCGGCCCCAGCTCCATCTGTTCTATCTTTGCGTTCTTCATAAGGATATTGACGTATCTATAAAAACTGCATATAAGTCAAGGCACTAAACGTGAGGGGCCGACTACAGCGTAATACGGTCCCTCACATTTTTTTGGAGATAATATGCAAAAAATGCCAATGACTCCGGATGGTTACAGGATGCTTCAGGAGAAGCTGAAGCACCTAAAAAGCGTTGAAAGACCGCGTATTGTTCAGGCCATTGAAGAGGCCAGAGGACATGGCGACCTGTCTGAGAACGCGGAATATGATGCCGCCAAAGAGAGCCAGCTTCAACTGAGCAAACAGATTCAGGATATTGAAAACACGCTGTCCCTCTCCCAGATTATTGACCCCGCAAAGATATCCAGCGACAAGGTGGTCTTTGGCGCAACCGTCAAATTGCACGACATTGACAGCGATGAAGAGGTCGCATATAAAATCGTCGGTTCCCACGAATCTGACATTGCATCAGGAAAAATTTCTATCGAATCCCCTATCGCCAAAAATCTGATAGGAAAATCCGAAGGCGACGAAGCGCGTGTTAAAACACCAAAGGGGATCAGGACATTTGAAATTTTAGATATTAAATATCTATGACAAAGCTGACCCAAAGAGAGAGTGATGTATTGGGGCTCTTGATTAAAGAGTATATTTCAACTGCATCCCCGATCGGGTCTACATCAATTGTCAAAAACGGGAATCTGGATCTCTCTTCCGCAACTATTCGAAGCGTCTTGTCAAAATTGGAAGATTCGGGCCTGCTCCTGCAACCACACACATCAGCTGGAAGGATACCAACTCCGATAGGTTTCAGGTATTACGTCGACACAATTATCGGAAGACACGACCTCTCAGACAAAGAGAAAGATATCATCTCCGAACAGTTCGCAAATTCCGACAAGAGTATTAATAATGTTTTAAAGAGAGCCGCGGCTGTTTTATCATTGATATCAAAATTTACCGGGCTTGTGGTGATGCCAAAATTTGAGAAGGCAACCTTCAAGCACATGGAGTTTCTCCCACTGTCAGATAAAAAGATCCTTGGAATATTTGTATCAAAAGAAGGGATCGTTAATAATCGCGTGATAGAAATGGATGAGGATTTCACATATGCGGATCTGGAAAAGATAACAAACTATTGCAACAGATCATATTATGGCCTGTCGCTTGAAGAGGCCCGCGCAAAAGCAGGAAAAGAAACGGAATACGAAAAAGCCAAATATGATCGGCTGATCACCAAAGGACTTTTGTGGTCCAAAAAGATATTTGATGAATCGGATGAATCGGAGTTGTTGATTGAAGGAGAGAACCGGCTGATAGACATCCCAGAGTTTTCCGACATCTCGGAACTGAAAAGAGTCATGACCGCGTTTGAAGATAAGAAAAAATTGACACATCTGCTGAGCCGGGCCCAGGAAAGTGATAACGTCAGGATCTTTATCGGAGCAGAGAGCGGATATGACGCAATCGATAAATGCAGTATAATATCAAGCAGTTACAGTAAAGATGGGACGGTGGTCGGGACCATTGGGGTTATCGGGCCTACTAGAATGGATTATTCCCATGTGGTGCCGGTTGTAGACTTTACTGGAAAATTGGTGAGCGATCTATTAAATAGATAACGGGGGCTTGAATCCTATGCAAAAGAAAACAAAGGTAGATCAATTCAAAGAGATGATGGCCACAGATAAAAAGCCTGAGAATAAACATGCGGCGGAAGCCGCCAAGGTTGCCGGACAACTGAAGGCGGCTGAAGAAAAGGCGAAAGAGAGCCACGATAAACTCCTTCGTGTCATGGCTGAGTTTGAAAATTATAAGAAGCGGATAGAGAAAGAGAGTCTGGATCACGCAAAATATTCCAATCAGCAATTGATAAAGGAACTCTTCCCGGTATTCGACGACTTGGATAGAGTGTTGGATCACATACCTGAGAAGGCAACTCAAGACGCCTGTCTCATTGCTGACGGAGTGAGGCTGATTCAGAATCATCTGACACAAATTCTTGCCAAACATGGGCTGAGCCAGCTGGAATCGTCCGTCGGGAAACCTTTCAATCCTGAAATTCACGAAGCAGTGGGACACGTCGATAGCAAAGAGAATAAACCCGGAACTGTAGTGAGCGAACATCGCAAGGGCTGGAGGCTTCACGACAGGATCGTCCGCGCCGCGATGGTTACTGTCGCAAAATAAGATGAGACGAAATCTCTCTATCATTATATTGATCGCCGTATTTTGCGGCTTCAATGCATGCGCAAAAAAACAGGCTTCAATCGCCACAGAAGAAACTACCATAATAAAAGATACAACCTATGAGGGGGATAATTACAGAATTGGTGTGATTTTACCTCTCACCGGAAGATATCAGATCTATGGCGAGTCGACCCTGCACGGAATTGAATGCGCCGCCGGAATATTCAAGCCTTGCGAGGCAAACATAAATGCCGAACTGATAATCAAAAACGACGGCGGAGATGCAAAGAAGGCCGCGCTGGCCGTCGAAGAGCTTGTCAATGAGGATCATGTCAGCATTATTGTCGGACCGCTGACAAGCCGCACAATCGCCGCGGCCGCAAAAAAAGCCGAAGATCTGGGCGTTCCTTTAATATCTCTGTCACAAAGCGAATTGGTTACAAACGTCGGAGATAATATCTTTTCAGTAGGGATGGAACCAACAGGCCAGGTCAACTCCATAGTTGACTGGGCAAGAAATTCAAAGAGGATATCCAGATTCGCGATTTTATATCCGATGAATCGTTATGGGGAGCTTTACAAAAAACTGTTTGAAGATGCGGTGAAGAAATCAGGAGGAAGTATTGCCTTCTCCGATAAATACGGTGAAACAACACTAGATTTTGCGGTATTTTTCAAAAATCGCAAAGAATCATTTGATGCCCTATTCATTCCGGATTCCTATAAGGCTGTGAGCCACATCATACCAACGCTGGTTAGAGAAGAGATTACCGGCGTTCAACTACTTGGGATAAACAGATGGAATAACCAGGAGCTTATTGAAAGGGGCGGACCGGCTGTTCAAGGGGCGGTTTTTGTTGACGGCTTTTTTGAGAAGAGCAATGCGATGGCGGTGAGCAGTTTTGTAAACACCTTTCACGAAGGGTTTGGCATCAATCCCACAATCTTAGAGGCTCAGGGGTATGATGCCACACGTCTTGCAATGAGAGCCCTTCAAAATACCGGCGGCGCACACCCTGAAGATGTAAGAACCGCACTATTTTCTCTATCCGGCGTAGACGGTGCCACCGGCGAAGTCTATTTTGATAAAGACAGACAGATAGTGAGAGATTTATTTCTTTTGACAGTCAGTGGCGATAAAATCGTTGAAATCCAAGGCCCGGAAAAGACAAAGAAGACAATCGATAAATACGGTGAAGAAATAGTCACCGATCCGGATTATTCGAACGACACCAAGTACTAGTTACACAAACCTCTGAAAAAGTTACTCTCGTTGTCATTGCGAGCCTCAGAGGGGCGAAACAATCCAGTGCAACTAATTGAATTCACTGGATCGCCACGTCGGCCTTTGCCTGCCGGCAGGTAGGGCCTCCTCGCGATGACAGGAATAAAGACTTTTTCAGAGGTTTCTACACAAATTCCCTGAATAATGTGTCTGATATCAACATTCCTTCAACTGTGAGAGACAATCTTTTGTCACCAATTTTTGCATATCCATCACTGGTCCATTTTTCGATAAGCCCGGGATAGATACCTTCAAACGTCTCGCCTAATCTTTTTTCAAATTGATTTAAATCTATTCCGTCAAACTGCCTCAAGCCAAGGAAACAAAATTCGGCCATCGCGTTTTTATTGCTTATCTCTTCTGTTTCGTATTCAAATTCCTGCCTCAGATATTTATCTATATCTTTTGAAGTTGTCATTCTTACTAGCGACGAGCGACGAGCGACGAGCGACGAAACGGCCCCACTCCCCACCCCAAGCCACTCGCCATAGTTCCAGTAATTTTCATTATGCCTGCATCTGAAACCTTTTTTCGAATAGTTTGATATTTCATAGTGCTCATATCCGGCACCAACCAACTTTTCGTGAACAAGTATCCACATTTCCCGTGATAATTCTTCGTCCGGCAACATTTCAGACTTGCCGACTTGCCGACTTGCCGACTTGCCGACTGTCAGTTGGTATGCAGATATATGTTCCGGCTGAAGAGAAATTGCTTTATCCAGATCTTTCTTCAGATCTTCCACGCTCTGACCGGACAACCCCCACATGAGATCAATGCTAACGTTCTTAAAACCGACGCCCCGTGCCGAATTAAAACAATCTACCGCCTCTTTTGAGGAATGGATACGGCCAAGCTTTGTAAGCATTTCGTCATTGAATGATTGCACACCAATTGATAAACGTTTCAGCCGTTCCAGCTGTTCCAACCGTTCCAACCGATTTATTGCGCCGGGGTTTGCCTCTAGAGTGATCTCCGCATCACTATCAATGGAGAAATGCTTATCAAGTTCTGCTAAAATTACTTCAATGCTTGAAGGTTTAAATAAAGACGGCGTACCGCCGCCGAAATAGATTGAGCCAACCTCCCTGCCGACAAGATTATATTTTTTTGTCAGATCGTCAATCTCTTTGCACAGAGCCCTGACATACTCATTTTCGGGAATTTTATTTTTCTCAAAAGGCAGAGAGTGAAAATCGCAATACCAACATTTGGCCAGACAGAACGGAATGTGAACATAAATGGAGAACATGCCTATTTGAGCCCTCGGGGAGTTTTTCTTTTACAATGCGCCGAGGGCTCATCCTGAGCGACTTTTAAGGAGCGAAGGATCTCCCACACACAGTGCATTCGGGGGGTCCTTCGACTCCACCCCGCCTTATCCGGCGGGGCTTCGCTCAGGATGAGGGGTCTAAATACCCCGACCCCTCACCTATTTGAGATAAATCAACCCTTTTTCAGTGACACCATTTAACACCGCATGAGCAAGCTTGCCGTTGAATGATGCGGGGACATGTATAACGCTGATGAGTTTATTAAATGTCTGGTCATGAGAGTCGGTCAGCAACTGATTAAAGACACTATTATTTTTTAGATACGCCTCATTGAAAAACACCCCCTCCTCATCCGGATATAGAGGCATGTAAACAATGTTGTCCTCGATTAAATCCTGAAAGAAATGAGTTCCGAATGAAACTTCCGGAGCATATTTGCCCGAGGCGACTTCAATCAGCATCTTTGCGTGGCAAAGTTCAGCATATACTGCAGGAACTCCTAGCTCAACGTTGTTGGAACCCCAACGGCCGGGGCCGACCAGTATAAATCTTTTATCGACAAGCTTTCTGTTCAAATTCCCGACAATGCGAGCAACCGTTTGGCGCCTCTTGATCGGGCATGAAAAATATTCGTTTGTGCCCACATAAATAATATATTCAATATCTGAAACTTCCGCAGTTGGGACATCGCGAACCGCCCTGCATATTACATCTTCATCTTTCACGGCCGGCATCTCTTTTGGATTATGTTCTTCGCGTTGAGTCAAAGGCCGCGTCTGTAAAATATTCATCTTAAACTTGTCGTTATCCAACTCGCCCGCAAACTCAATATCAACCGGACAGCTAAATCCATTTTCCAATACCTTCATTATATTTGAGAAGAGTTTTGGAAGGTCCACACCGACCCACGGCCTGAAAAGCATGGAGTCAAATGTAATGACCGGTTTATGGTCCGGCTCCCAAAACTTTGTTGCGGGGACATATATCGATTTGCCATCCCTGAGCGAACAGATTCTCTCCGCTCCGGGATAACAATCAAATCCATCTTTAATGACCTCTTTGAAGTTTATTGATTTCAGGCTGTTGTTTTTGAGATCGAGCACATCCATCATTGCCTGAGAATATTTATCAATTGACGCGGCATTGTGACCCTCCGGCCTTGCCGTCGGCTTGGCCGGCGAAAATAACCTTGCATATCCCCTGCCAACTGCTCTTGTGCCAAGTCCAAAGACGAGTCTCACCAATGCATCCTCTTTCTTCACCTCTCCATGCCAGCAATATCCGTTCTGTGAAAAACCTACGCCGGCAAGCAGTGGGAAAAAATATCCCTGATATTCGCGGCCAACCGCCCTCTGCACCATCACCGCCATCTTTTCATCTTCACTCAAGAATCCGTGCTTGCGTCTATATTCGATTGCATTGGGGCTTCCGACACTTGCATAGACCGTCTTCATGGCATCGGTGAATTGTTTCCAGCGTTCTTTGTCGGAACCCCTGTTCGATATGAAAACGGTTGTATACTTCCCGGCGAACGATGTCCCCTCCTGATCCTCAAGCATGCTAGAGGATCGAACGGCCAGCGGATATGACATGGTGCCCCAGATATCACGAAACTTCTGGTTCACTTCGTCCGGAAAATTCCCCTTCATCACCGCTTTTTTGAATTTGTTATAGGATTTCTCATCTCCGTTTTCAATGCACTGGTCCAAAAGATCCTGAAGCTTGTTCTTTTCAATAAACTGGTCGTAGAGATCCGTCGCGATACAGATCGTCCGCGGAAAATAGACAACATTCTTAAACTCCGGATATTTGGATAAGACCTCTTCCGAAAAAATGAGCTGGCGGGCTTTCCAGAAACCGGTCGCCTTGCCGCCGATTGAACCCTCTCCTATGACACGTATGGCATGCTGCATAGATGCAGTCTACACGTCAACAAGTTGGCATGTCAACAGGTCAAAAGACTTCTCGACATGCGGACACTGACTTGTCGACATATAAAAAGGGCAGTAGAAAGTCAACCTCTCTACCACCCCATAAACGTTTAAGCATTTACGCGTTTAAGCGCTTCTAAACCCACCCTCTCAGCTTCATGACATCGGCAATTCTCTTTACTGCCACGAGATATGCCGCAAGCTTCATGTGGATATTGCGATCCTTGTGCATTTTATAAACATCGTGGAATGCCTTGGTCATCTTGGTATCCAATTTCTTATAAACTTCATCCAACTCCCAGAAGTGGTTGTATGAATCCTGAACCATTTCAAAATAGGAAACTGTCACGCCACCTGCGTTGCATAAGAAATCCGGAATGACAAATCTGCCGTTCTTGTGGAGAATCTCGTCGGCCTCCGGAGTTGTCGGACCGTTTGCAAGCTCTGCAATGATCTTTCCTTTGATATTTGCGGCGTTCTTTGCCGTGATGACGTTCTCAAGTGCTGATGGATACAACACATCAACATCCAGCTCCAACAGTTCTTCGTTGGAAATCGGCTTTGTGCCAGGGAAACCTTCCACTTTTCCGGTCTCAAGCTTATACTTCACCATCTCCGCCGGATTAATCCCCTTATCATTATATACACCACCGCGTGAGTCACTCACTGCAACGAGGTTCTTGCTCCCTAAAATCTCTTCCGTCAGGGTCGCGGCATATTGTCCGGCATTTCCAAAACCCTGAATTGCATATGATGCCTTTGAGGTATTAATCCCCATCAGCTTTGCCGCTTCGCGAACCGTATAGACACCGCCGCGCGCCGTTGCATCATTGCGGCCGAGCGATCCGCCCATTGAAACCGGCTTCCCTGTGATCATACCCGGCTCATAACGACCGTTGATCCAATTGAACTCATCCATCATCCACGCCATAATCTGAGGTGTTGTATAAACATCCGGCGCCAGACAATCTTTATCAATACCCAAAATGCGACCGACCTGCCTGATATAACCGCGCGATACTCTCTCCAACTCGCCTGCCGACATCTCTTTCGGGTTACAAATGATTCCGCCCTTTCCACCGCCCAGTGGAATATCAACGACTGCGGTCTTCCATGTCATCCATGCTCCTAATGCACGGACCGTATCGATTGTCTCTTCGGGATGGAAACGAATTCCACCTTTGCACGGACCACGCGCATCATTATACTGCACACGAAAACCTTTGAAGACCTTCGTCTCTCCATTATCCATACGCACCGGTATGGAGACATGGAGCTCGCGCATCGGTTCACGGAGCATTGCGTGGGTGCCACTGTCGAGCCCCAGCATCTTTGCCGCCGCGTCCAGTTGCGATTGCGCAATCTTGAACGGATTCAGTTGTTCTGTCATGTACCCTCCTTGCCTGCCGGAAGACAGGCTTTAAAGTGAAAACAGTTTAGGTCGTTTGGCGTACCACGTTAAACTTTTTCGTCAAGGACTATAGGAAAATTAGGAATGATTTCAATTAACCAATAATATTAAGGGGTTATTGGTGATTCGGCGGTATGTGATTTTGCGGGAATTTGCCTCTCCTGCTGAAAATATAATGGATAGGCTTGCGTATTTAATAGCTCTGCAACGGCAATGGCGTCTTTGCGTGTAAATGGAGCTACTTTAACATCGCGCGCCTCTGTTGCTTTAAACGCCAGATGTTTCGAGACAGGGTCAATTAATTTGTCACGCGTCACGCTCGATACTTCTGCTGTCATCTCAATGGCTCTTTCAAGTGATTTAATTCTTGATTGAATAAATGCTCGTGCATGACTCATAATACCGTAACTTTTTTGATCGTTGGCAATTGCCAGAAGAGCCAGCCTTTTCCACTCATCACAAGCTCCCTGAACAGATTTGAATTCGTCTTCAATGCTTTCCATCATCCAGTAATTATATTTTATATCGAGATATAAAACGAGCTGATCATAGGATGTCAATAACCCACCATCTCCGTTTACGTGTTTCCTATATAATCGCTCTGAAACTGCATGCACAAAACTCTCGGGCTGAATTTTATCCCCGGATCTTGGCATTCCACCCTCATCCTCAGCAAGTCTTCTTATTGTACTTAAAATAATTTGTCCCAAATTATTTGGTTCGGATCCAAAAATACCATTAACCTTTCTGGCTACTGCGAAAGAGAGATTAAATCTGTCTATTATTCCATTCGCATACATCGTTTTAAATTTTGAGAAGTGCATAAACTCAGAGAACTTTGTCTGGTCCGATACATCCTCCAGTTGAGGTTGTCTTTCAATCATCCATACAAACCCACTAAGCAAAAAATATTTTTTAATTTTACGATCCACATCGAGACGTGCATCCATCTCTTGAAGACGTTCAGGCGATATTCCAAAACATGATGTAAGCACAATCTGTATGTCTTCTGAACCCATTCTTCCCCACAACAATTCTATTATATTTTCACTTGGTTTGGCGGCGGCCTTTACCATGCCAATGATCTCTTTCGCGGCTAAAATGGCGGCAACACGCGCAATATATTGTGGAATAGTTTGAGACTCTGATAGCTGTACAACCCTGTCTAATATACTCATTGCAAGGGAGTAGTCATTGGGCAAAAAGTGAAATGATTTGACCGTTGCTTGCATGTTATCAAAAACGCTCTTAAATAGCGCCACACGCTTGTTTAATACTGCCCTTTTTGAAGAAAGCCGGTCACCGCTATTCGAATTAACATAATCTGTAATGGATTCTTCCATCGCACTCAAAAGTGACGGTCTCCGCCATCTATTAGGGATGGCGTCCAACAATGAATCGGCCGCCGCCGATCTGGCAAAATCGGTTATTCCCTGTATTTCCGAAAAACTTAAGTTTGAATCGGGACTCGCAGCCGCACGTCATTCCGCCGCCATAACGCCTGAAGTTTTTCCAGGCCTATATGTAGCATCGTATTCAACATTAACTTCCGAATTATCAGCAAAACCATTTCCAACTTCAAAATCCACCCATCCGTCATCCCTTGGCTTCGCATCAAATCGCGGACCAAGTCCCCTTGCGTTTATGCCTCCATTCACAAGAAGACTTGGCCTCGCAAATAGTCCCTCCCCAGGGGCTGTTAAAGTTGTAGTAAATGCTTGTGGAAAAAATGCGGGCAATGAACCTTGAACTGGTCCAGTTTTTGGTGAAGAATCTTTGCTTACAGGTGGAGTGGTGCCAGAGTCTGGAGAATTGGCCTCGTCATTGGACATCTTTTCTATCTCTAGATATAGAGGTTTAGCCGTTGTAGAAACGGATTTTGCCGGCTTGAGTATCTTTAGTCCACCAACCTCTGCAACTAGTCCGGTTAGCAATTCAACATTCACAGGAGCAACACGTAGTCTGCCGCCTACTTTTAAAACTCTCTTAATTTCGCGCAATGTCGCCACGTTTTCTTCATGCCCACTTTTTTCAGCACTATCTCTAAACATTGCTTCCTGTACATGAACAATATCGTAGGTTTCATCGGGTCTGGGAATGTCGTGCGCAAGTGCCTCAATAAAATGCTTTTGTCTTCGTTGATATTCATTAAGCCACATATCGAGGCCTTCTATGTCTATCCCTTTCTTCCTTAAACGGGTAACGAGAGTTCCTCCTCCGGTTCCGATGTCGAGTATTTTTTTACCACGAAGGCCGCTCAAGCGCGTAAGCTCCTCAGGAAAATTATTGTGGAATCTGCCATCATCTCTTCGCCCAGTATGCCAAGTGCCGTTTGGGGTTACAACTGTCACCCTGTTGTTTTTATTTGTAACGCGCACGCCGTATTTTTCGTAAACAGCTTCATGGGGATCATTAATTCTATCTTCAGAGAGGAAACTACCGAGCACATTGTCAGCGGCTTTTCTCAAGAAGCCTGCAGAAACAGGTGGCGTTGTTGTGCTACCAGCCACCGGAAGAGTTCCGCCGCCGTCTCCACTTTCAGGTTCTATATCTTCGGATGGAAGCTGGATGTAGAATGTCGGCCTTTTTTCGGTGATGCCTTTTTCCGGATTGGCTTCCTGACCCCTATCAACCCACATTTTTCCACCATGCAACTTCGCCATATTAAAATTTACAAACAGACCTTTTCCTGGGCCTTCTTTTTCAAAATCACCGTTCATAACTTCACGACCCATTTTTATATGAATCTCTTTGGGAATCGGCGGCATGCTGTTAGTAAATGCAAAGGTTCTTGTTTCGGGATTGTAATCAATAAACAGCTTCGCTTGTTCACCATCCGGCGTCTTACTTGCAGTATTGATTATTAAGTTTTCAATAATATATTTTAACCACGAGGGCATTGCCTCTAATATTTTTTCCCCCGAACCTACAAATTTAATTTTGACATTATAATTATCTGCCAAGAATCCATACATCTCAAATTTATGTGATTTTTTATGAGCTTCGATGCTGGGAAGTGGCTCTTTCAAAATCGCCTCCACAAATGAATAGTCTTCACCCTTTCTATGGAAACTAATTATGTCTTTAGGAGTGGACATAACTCTATTCAATATATTTCCAATTGAGTGAAGCCTTGAACGAATCTCCCAATATCTTATACCCTTCTCTGCAGAGTTCTCCATTTCAACTTGATCAAGTCTTTGCGTATACTTTTCGTAAATGGTCATCGCAGAACCGGTCAAAACAGCAATGTCGGCCAACTCATCTTGACATCCATCAGATTCATACATTTCCTTTGTTATTGAACCCATGCGACTTGTAGCCTCGGAAAGTAACTCTACAACTTGTCTTTCCACCTCTTCTACTTCTGCGTATATTTTTTCAATTTTATCTGAGGCCGCCAATGATTTCTCTGTCGCTGTCTTCGCACCACCAGACGCCGGAGGAGTTTTGCCGCCTGAATCAGGACCACCTTTTTTCTTTTTGGCATTCTCAATTAGATCAAATTTCTTGCGGGGTTTGTTTGACGCTTTAGCTTTTTCAACTAGCTGACGAACTTCTATTATCGCATTTCTAAGTATAGCTTTGGCAACGTGGAAATTACCGTTATTTTTTGATTTCTCATATCTGATACCAATCTCTGGTATAACGATCTTAATCAGTGTCAGACCAGATATTGGATTTCCATCTTCACACCTGAAAAATCTCATTAATGCAAAACCATCGGCGCTTCTCATCTTACTGACATCACCATCAAAGCGTTCATCTACAATTTGCACAAGAAGATCGATCGCATCTTTTCTTGTTAGCTTACCTTTGAATAGGGGTAAGTCTCTAAAAGGTGTGAATTGGCCACTGCGTCTTCTAGGTGGTTGAGTATATTCACCCGTACTTCTATCCATCGCCGCAATAGCAACTGGTGATATTG
>CAZTCA010000014.1:0-18771 GCA_964612405.1 uncultured Pseudomonadota bacterium | reverse complement strand
TTCAATTGAGGAACTGCTATAGATCAATTAGATGCGTTGCGCAAGAGAAAAAAACAAATTAACACCTTTATTATCAAAGGTTTATAGCCTATTTTACACGACTACGCATACAACCGACACCTTATCACCTGAGAACAGTTGAATCTCAAATATTCACAGATCATCACACCCTCTTCGCACTGTAATAATTGTTGGCCTCCAGATAGCCGGCCTTATCTCCGGTATCATGCAGAAAACCCTCAAATTCATACGCGATCATCCCCTTCTCCTTCGCTAAATCCTGCAGTGCATCCGTGATCTGAATCTCTCCAATCGCGCCCGGCTCTGTTTTTGAAATGTATGTGAATATTTCCGGAGGTAGAAGATATCTTCCAACAATAGTTAGATCGCTTGGAGCGTCTTCCGGTTTCGGTTTTTCAACTAAGGTTTTTACCTCGTAGATTCTCTCTTTTAAAGTCCGACCAATACCAATAACGCCATAAGAAGATAACGTCTCCTTGGGAGAATGTTCCGTTGCCAACACCGCTTTTCCAAATTCATTCCAAACGTCAATCATTTGTTTTGTACATGGAACTTTTGAATCGATCAACACGTCCGGCAATAAGACAACAAACCATTCGTCTCCAACCAGATCCTTTGCGCAACCGACTGCGTGCCCCAAACCTTTTGGCTCACTTTGAAACACGGTTCTAATTTTAATCTTTCCGCATAGCTCATTCAAATCCTTCAGTAGATCTGATTTCCCCTTTGATTTCAATATGTTATCATATTCGGTGCCAGTTCGAAAATGCTCTTCAATCAGCCCCTTCCCTTTGGCTGTCACTAGAATAATCTCAGTCAGCCCGGATGCAACCGCCTCTTCAATAACATATTGAATCGCCGGCTTATCTACTATCGGAAGCAGTTCCTTGGGAATGGTTTTGGTTATAGGAAGGAATCTTGTCCCAAGCCCCGCAACCGGTATCACCGCTTTTTTGATTTTTTTCATTTTTCAACTCCTGAGCAAACGCTGATTCCATGGTACCCGAAGGGCATTCTCATGTAAAGATCAAAATCTGTTGAATATCATATAGGAATGGTGTTAATAATTATTTTATATTCTATGGATGCTCTAGAGTACTAGAGTACTAAAAGGGGGTCATCATGCCAGAGAAAGAGGTAGGTTTTGTGGAACATTGGTTCGGCCACATCATGGTTGCCGGAATCAAGATCACAAAGGGGAAACTCAAGGTTGGCGACACAATCCATATTAAGGGTCACACCTCGGATTTCACAACAGTAGTCAATTCGATGCAGATTGACGGCAAAGAGATCGCTGAAGCCAAAAAAGGAAAAGACATCGGGATCAAGGTGGCGGAACACGCAAGAACAAACGACAAGGTTTACGTCGTAACGCCATAAATAAAAAAGCCACTTGATAGACAAGTGACTTTTTGTGAGCCGTGCAGGGATCGAACCTGCGACACCCTGATTAAGAGTCAGGTGCTCTACCAGCTGAGCTAACGGCCCATATCCGCCTCTGGCGGATCGTTATTCGTGAATCGTGAATCGTTTTTCTAAAATTTGAGCTCCCCACTTACCAGTACTGTATCAGAAATCAAGTTTTTTATTGCGGTGGATATGTATTAGCTGGTACCCTATCTATTGTGCTTCAACATCTGCTTACAACACTTAAAGATCTGCCGCCGGAATTGACAACAATGATAGTGTCATCTCTGCCTATTGCAGAGCTCCGCGGTGGCATTCCGGTCGCATTCGCGCTTGGCCTAACGCCGTTATATGCATATTTAATCGCTATTGCAGGAAATCTGATACCTGTCTTGCCCCTGCTCATCCTCCTGCAACCCGTCTCGAACATCCTCAGAAAGCTCCCCGTGATGGACAGGTTCTTCACATGGCTCTTTGAGAGGACACAGCGAAAAGCGGGGCTGATTGAAAAGTATGAGGCTATAGGGCTCGCGCTATTTGTTGCGATCCCTCTACCCATCACCGGAATGTGGACGGGTGTAGTGGCGGCATCGCTTTTCAAGATTCGTATTCGTTACGCCCTTCCGGCGATTATTGTTGGCGTGATGATAGCAGGAGTCATTGTTACAGCTCTTTGTATGGCAGGAGTGATGGTTTATAACGGCGTTTCAGCCGTTTGAACGGTTTCAGCAGTTTCAGCGATTCCAACAGTTCCAACTGTTCCAACTGTTCCAGCGGTTTCAGTTTAGGCGCCTTTAGCTCAGTGGATAGAGTACCTGGCTTCGAACCAGGGAGTCGCAGGTTCAAATCCTGCAAGGCGCGCCACGTAAAAAAATGGGGCCTTTGGCCCCATTTTCACGTGGCTTCGCCCCATTAGGGGTGAGGCTACGTGAAATCGTCGAAGACGATTTTTTACGTGGGCCCCGTGGTCCGCCGTAGGCGGACTTTACGGGGCTAACTGAGATCACTTATGTTCTACGTTTACGTCCTCCACAGCGAAAAAGATGGCAAGCTCTACACGGGCTTTAGCAACGATCTCAAAAACCGCATCAAATATCACGAACAAGGCAAAGTAGCTTCGACCAAAGATCGTCGTCCCGTGAAGCTAATCTACTATGAAGCCTATTTGTTGGAAGATGATGCGAAATCAAGAGAAGTCTTTTTAAAAAGTGGGTCAGGAAAGAAATACTTAAAAAAGCAGTTGGCACATTATTTCAATAAATGCCCATGGAAATGAAAGCCTCCGCAGGCTAAAGTTCGCGAAGGCTTTCATTTTGGATCAAACAACGATCTGCCGAAGTACCTCAGATCGCCTCCCATGCTCTGTTCAAAATCAACTTCGACTCATGGCTTTTCCAATGAATGGTACAAATACTGTTCTGCAAAAGCTTCAACATCGGCAATGAATCGGTCGAAATATCCCTGCCTATCAAAAAAGTATTCGTACAGGCTCATGTCTTGTGGGAGTCGCCGATCTATACTGACGTAGTAATGCAAATCTGCTCGCGATAGGATCGTAGAACTGCCAAAACGGTTGGCAACTTCCCGAAACGCTTTTGTTTGATAATTCTCTGGAAAATCTGAAATATCTAAACCGCATTCAGTTTGGGGGACGCTACAGGCGTATTCGTTTTCACCCTCGACAAAACATGGCGTGAGGGAACCTGTCGGCCTATGGTCAAAAGTTACGAATCGTTGAGTTGTAGTGCATTGAAATGACATATTAGTCTCCAGTATATCCAAGTTCAGGACCCATGGCCCCGTCTTGATTGTTAAAATGTTAGATAGGTAAATTATTGTGGGCTTGATTGTATTGGGCTTACGCCCACCAGATGTGAAGGATGGAGACAATAGATAAAAAAGTGCTATCGGGTCTGTCGATTCTCAAGCCGTTTGTAGAATTTTTGAAATGTGCCGTTTCCATACTGTATTTCTCTCGAGCCACGTGTCACTGTGGCAATTGATGTTCCAAGCTCTTTTTTTATCTCCCTTTGTGGAAGGCCTTCAATGAGCCTCTTTACAATTTGCCAGCGTTTTGCCAGTTCCTCGTATTCCACCGGCGTCAAAAGCGCCGTTAACAACTCTTTGAGATCGCTTCTGTTCTTCGCGGATGCGATGAGCTCTATTAATTCCTTTTTCCAATCGGCCTCCATATGTAACCATCGACTAGTACATAGATACACATATGTCAACCATTATTTTTGCTTATGACGGCATTTGACGTCAATTGTCGGCATAGTAGGAACTGATTTTTGAAATCAAATATTGACCTCATTGCCCGTTTACTTTTAGGTTGCGGGGTCTACGCGATATGTGATATGTGAAGCTTTGGTAAACAGGTTCGACATCCTGTAATATGGGCACGCATTAGAATGGCAGTGTAAACTCACCGACCTTGATCGCCGGTTGGGACAGGCGGCCGGTAATGTTGATGGGATATGAGCCGTCGGGTTGCTTCTGCTTCTCGACCATAAAAAGTAGAGGCACAGCTTCTTCAAATTTCTTTGTCGCTGAGAATTTTCCCCTCAAATTCATTCTATAGTTTTTCAGGACTGAAGACATGTAAACCTCTCCCGCAACATCAATCGCCAGATCTCCGCCGGTCAGTTTAAACTCCGTGACCTTGATCACTCCCTTTGATATCTCAAATTTCAGGCTGGACCCGCTCCCTTTCGAAAACGCAATATCCGGCAGTTCAAACACTCCGCCCTCTCCCAGCTTCAACTCTCCGGCCGCTAGGCCCATATCATCAAGGTCCAAATCTACTTTGCCGCTACTCCTGATCATCCTGGCTTTATCGATATTCAGATCCACCGTTCCGTCTATCTGACTGGCAAACCCCACGCCACTCTTCACCTTCAATATACCAAAATCCCCGATATTAAAATCGTCAAACTCGCCTGCAAACGCAAAACCGTCGTCATTTTTTCTGAAGCTCCCTGAAAATTCGCTGTCTTTGTTTTTGATCGAAAAATTTACCCTGGTGCCGCCAAACAGCAGTGACCCCATGCCCGCGCGAAGCCTTACCTTTTCTGCGCGCCAGATGGGGGCAACGTTATCACCGTCATATTTCATTATTCTGACATTCTTCAACACAGCACCGGTAAAGAAGCTTGGGGAAAAGTCCTCAATCTTGACATCATATTCGCTTCCAAGCTGTTCTTCTACGGAAGAGATCAGTCGATCTTTCAAAATATTATATGGAAAGGTCCAATACAGAAAAACGGCGAACATGAAAAAAAACAGGAGAATATATCCGACAATTTTTAATATCTTCATTGTTCACCTTCGCCTGACAACCTGAAAGTCGAAACCCTAAAAGAGACGTCCATCAATTTTTTATTGTCATATCTGGGTTTCATCTGAAGTTGTTTTACTCTCAAGACCCTCGATTTATCATTTTCAATGCTATAGAGAAAATCTACAATCTGCGGCAACGTCACCTTTGAAATTCTGACATCAACACTTGCCTCATCATAAATATCGGACGGAATTAACGGCCTCTCCTTCAGTGAAACGATGCTGTCCTGAATCCCCGCGGTAGATGCCACGTTTTCAAGGGTTGTTGATATTGATGTGTCAAAACCGCCCCCTATCATCGATTCCACCCTCTTCAATTTTGATCTTTCGCTGTTCAGTTCGGCAATTTCGCGCACGACATCATCAATCTTATCCTTTCCGGTCGTCACCGTGCTCTGCATACTGCTCAACTTTCCGGCGGCAAGCGAGAGAGGCATTATGATGATCAACAAGAGTACCAGCCCTGTCACCACCAGGGCAATAATTTGCTGACGAGGCTGAAGTCCTAAGAAGGTGTTATACAACGTCTCAACATTGAAACGCTTAAAGATATCGTATTTGCTTTTGAGCGACATATATTATTTTTGCAGTTCCATCGTGAGATCAAACTTGATCTCATCTTTGACGCCTTTCCTCACGTTACCGGTGGCAATGTCTTTGAACTTTCCGCTCTTCTCCAGCGCCAGCTTGATCTTATCAACCGCCTCAAACGATGTTGTCCGCCCAACCATTTTTATTGTGTTTGTAGAAAAATTGAAATCTTCTATATCCACCTGAACCTCGTCTCTTGTCGGAAAACCGGCAGAGACATCCTTTACCACGTCGAGGACTGACAGACCAACCGCCTCTTCCAGCTTGGAGAGTCTGTCGGAGATCTCTGATTTTTTAGACTTGATCGTCTTGAGTGCACGCTCCGCCGTATTGACCTGTCTTGGATCTGTGTCAGGCAACGCCTGCAAGACAATTGCGGAGACATCTTTGTTTAAAGAATCCAACTTCTTTGAAAGAAAATAATAATTCATCCCAAAATATGATACCGCCAACACAAAAACGAGGCCGGCCGCAATACCCATCCTCCTAATTCCGCCGCCCAACTGCTGAACATCACCCTTAAATGCAAACTCTCCCCTTCTGAAGTTAACATCGGGGAGTCCTGCCGGCGCAACACCACGCAGGCCAAGGGCTAGCGCCTGTGGTATCAGTTGAAGATGAACTTCGCTCTTTTCCAGTCTTGAGAAATGAAATTCAAGGCAATCTAAGAAAGTAACGTTCTGCCTCAGTTTGATCGAAAAATATCTGTCCAGCCCCGGAAGCCTTGATGTCCCTCCGGAGAGAAAAATACCGGAAACCGATTCGCCCTCTTCATCTTGATATGCAAAGAATGTCTGCTTCAGATGCAAGACGAGATCGTCGATAACATTCCTGATCGCCTCATTCACCTGTCTTGTGATATTGTCAACACCCGTGGGCTCATCAAGATATATCTGTCCAAGCTCTATCTTCAATTTTTCTGCCTCACTAACCGGAACTCCGAGCTTGTTTGCAATTGATTCAGTAATGCGTTTTCCGCCGACCCCGACAACTCTTGTATGCGTAAGAGTCTTCCCTTTACAGATTGTGATCGTTGTTTTGGAATGACCGACATCAACCAAGGCATAATCACCCTCCGGCGGAACCATCCCAAGATTAACCAGGTTTACAAGTTCAATACCTTCGACGCAGACCAGCCTTGGGTCCACATTTGAATTGCTGAGCATTGTCAAAAATTTGATAAACTGAGCGTTGGTGGCATAAGCGACCAGCACCTTGGAGGATTCTTTCGTAGACCTGACCACATGATAATCCGCAATGACATCTTCGATCGCAAAAGGGATAAAACTCTCAAGTTCAAATTCAATCGTCTGATCAATCTTCTTTTTGCTCGAGAATGGGAGATCGATCAACCTTGAAGAGACATGTTGACCGCCCATCCCCACAATCGCCTGATCCCACGTCAACGCGTTGTCTTCAATTAATGAGGTTAATGTTGCAGACGTTGCCTCTTCCGGAGAGAGGACATCATTATACTCAATCTGCTTTTCATAGAATTTTACAAGCTCGAAGCTCTTAAAGGTTCTCTTTATCTGAGCAACTTTTATCGAGTAGGATCCGACATCTATTCCTAGGATGGTTTGTGGCATATATCTCAGGGGTCAGGCCTGGAGTATGGAGTCTACGGGGCATTGCCCCGTAGACTCCATACTCCAGGCCTGACCCCGTTTATTTTTTATAATACAAAACTTTCCAGCGCTTTGGATCGCTTATGCTTGTATCCACAACTTCCTTAAGATTTACCACAGTTTCGCCGACTTGTCCCGAAGTTTTTAGTGTATAATACTTTGAATCCGTCGTGATCATGCTGGATAACCATCCCGTCGTATTTGAGGCATTTTCACCCACTGTTACAAGACCCAAAGCGGCATTGAGATCCGCCACAATCTTTGACGGCTGGGGCTTTGAGCCGCCGCAACTGAATCTCACAGCTGTAATCAGCTGCTGCCTCTTCTCTTCATCATTAGGGTTGAAGACCGGTATATCCTGATTCTGAGCCGCATGAGTCAGAATTAGAGTCCAGAGGAGATCATCCGGAGCCAGACATATATTTATCTTTCCGTCACCATACACCGTGAACATCTCCTCAAGAGGTCCAAACCAGAAATCATCAACTCCTTCCACCAAATGGATTTCATCAAGAGAAAGAAATTTTGCGTTCTTCGGCCGCGGAGAATCCGGATTTTTGTAAATACTATTTTCGCTTCCGCGTGTGATATTCCCAAAATCATTCATCAAATCATTCTTGTCAGTCCAATCGGCAATATTCCTGACAACCTCAGCAATCTTGTCCGGAGAAATGCCCTCAAATAATTTGTCAAAACGATCCTGCTTGAAAAAATCTACAAACATCATCTTGAAGATATCATATGAATTCATGCCGGAGAGCATCTCTTGTGCGGGATCCAGATTTGCAAACACGTTCAAGTTCATCTTTGCCTGTTCATCTTCACACGATCCGTCAAAATCTCCCTGAAAATCCAAAAATTCCGTAGCAGTCTCCGCTTCAAACATTGTTACAGATTTATCCTTCTCTTGGGCCCCTTCAGCCCCTTCAGCCCCTAACATCTCCGCAGGGATCTGACCGCCGACAAAAAAGGACCGCAATAGCCCGGTTGAAAGCGGAAATTGCTGACACAAAGGCTCGGTCAAATTTCCGGTCACATATTGTGCAATGGGAGATGAAGCCAGTGCGGATTTGGCCTGTTGGTCCAACTTTAACTCCAACTTCATCAGATTCAACGCCGACTCCGCCAGGTACTCTGCCTGAAGCCGCTCTTTTGCATTGACAGCTATCCGCAGATTAACGTTCGATCCATAGACAAACTCAAGTATAATCATGCTGAGTAGCATGATTGCCGAAATAACCATCATTAACGCTATGCCTTTGCTGTTGTTCATCTTCTAATAACTTATCATTCCCGTTGATAGCGGCACCTCAACTGCTGTTGTAAAAACAATCTCGCCATCCTCCTCTTTTGGATGTGGAAATGAAATTGTCACCCTCACCGCCTGCGGAAGCTTGCCAAAATAGACCGGGTCTTTGGAGTTCCAGTCATCCCTCCACTCCTTCTTATTCTCGTCATAATATGATAAATTGAACTTTTTAATATTCTTGGCTATCGGAAACTCCTCCCCACCGGTTTTTGAATCGGTGTCAATAACCGCAGACTCCCTTCTCATCAGACAATTTAATTTCTCTTCGGAATCAGGGCATTCAGAAACATAATATCCAACTTCAACCTGATCACACTTTCTCTCATTTCTAATCATCCTCCTGTGAGAAAAGCTGACAAAGTTGACCATGTCTGCGTCTCCCTGGTTTTCTCCTGTGAATGATGTTTCGACTGCGACGGTCCCATCCGACAACTGACCCTGAAATGACGGGCCAATAAGATATGCTGAAGCGAAATCCCCAGCGATCCTCTTTAGCGCCACATGTCCATACTGATAGATCTTATCATAGTCTTTGGCATTATTTGCTCCGCGATAGGCATTGTTAGTAATCTGCCAAATTATGAGCGACATAAGCGCCAAGATAAACACGGCGACCAGAACCTCTAATAGTGAAAATCCTCTGTTATTCATATGGCTACATCTTCACAATATGCGTAACAATGCTGAGCTCCCTCTGTTTATCCATCTCTGTCCAGTAAACGGTAAGTCTCATCTCCCTGACAGCATCTGTTATTTGTTTTGTTATCAACTTGACCATCTGCTGCATCACCTCACCCTCATCCTCGCCAACCGGAGGAATGGGTAATTCCGTTTTTTGCAGCTCAATCTTCCAGCGATAATCATTGAAGGGCTCTTCAAATTCCCCCTCTTCGCTCTTGTCTTCGGGGAAAGATCCTTTTTTTATCTCTTCATCAATCTGCAATTTCCAGTCGACCATCTTCTGCCGCGAGAGATCTACCGCCACGAGCATTTTTCTGGCTCGGGCGTTATTCACATAACCACGGCCCTGAAAACCTACAAAAGCACTCATGGCCATCGCAAAAATGGCAAGCGCCATCACCACTTCAATCAGTGTGAAACCTCTATTTGTCCTATTGAAAATGAAACATCTAAAAAAGTCTTCGTTCCTGTCATTGCGAGGATCTATGCGACGAAGCAATCCAGTGAACCCAATTAATTGCACTGGATTGCTTCGCCCCTTAACTTCGCTCGGGGCTCGCAATGACAACGAGAGTAACTTTTTTAGATGTTTAAAAATCATTTTTTATTTTCAATTGATCTATATTCCCTGGATATATCGACATCTCCGCTGAATGGATCAATCTTTATCGATAGATGTTTTTCATCTTCAGCATCCCTGAAGTTGATTATAGCGGGCTCGGCATATCCGTTTGGAAAAAAATATATGTAAGCTGTGCCATCGCTTACGGGTTTCACATAGTAACTCGCATAGACATCCTTCAGGAAGACATTTTTCGGAAGATCACGCATTTCAAAAAGCGATGTTACCATCGGCCCAAATGAGGGCTCAAGGGGTTTTAGCTTTGACTCTTCCTCTTCAGCCTCTTTGTCAGACAGTTCTTCCTTTTTTTTATCAACCTTGTCCTCTTTTTTGTCCTTGCCCATATCCAACAGGAAACTTTCGCTCGTTGACTCTGCAAGGTATGAATTATTTTCAAAATCAAAGACAAGCCTCACCGTCTTGTTCTCTGTGGCCGCGGTATTGTAGAGATATTTGACGGCGCTCGCCATCTGCCAAGAAAATTGCCTTGCCTCTGAATTGAAAGTACGAACAAGCCTGCCAATTGTCAGCCCCGCCAAAATCGCCACGATAGCTATGACAATCAACATTTCAATCAGTGTGAAACCCTTTGAAAATCTCTTTTTGACTGTCACCATATTTGAGTTACTTCTTCTTCATGGCAGAATAACTGATGTCGTCTTCAGTCCCCGGCACACCATCCGGGCCATCTGAAATGATATCGAACGGACGATTGTCCGGTCCGGGGACCTCATAATGCAATTGGTTCCCCCAACTGTCATTAGGAACCGACTCGGTATAATCTCCCTCTAAAACAACCAAGCCATCGCTGCCGGATGGGATCTTATTATAATCCATCTGATACTCTGTAACTGCCTGAACCAGCTGTTGGATTGCAAGCTGTGTTGTTTTGATACGAGCTCTTGCAAATTGTTTATAGACACGGCTCCCTACCAAGGTCATCACCACGCCTATAATAGTGATAACGATCAGTATTTCAATCAACGTCATTCCAGCATTACCCTTCATTAACTTTCTCATTGCCCCTCCTCCTTTTTTATTTTTTATCCCAATGATCCCAAATCCCCCATTTGAAGGATTGGAAGCAGAATTGATATAACAACAAAGGTTATAGCACCGCCCATCACCATAATCAGAATCGGTTCAAGCAAAGAAAGCATTGTCGCAATAGCGGCATCAACCTGAGAATCATATGTTTCGGAAATTCGTTCCAACATCTTCTCAAGGCCGCCGGTCTTTTCGCCGATTGCAATCATATGAGTCACAATCGGCGGAAATTCACCGCTTCTTTTCAAAGGCTCAGCTACAGATTCTCCTTCTTTGACACTGTTCCTTGTATCTTCAATGACTTTCTTCAGGACAACATTACTCACAACATTGCGAACGATGTCCATAGCAACAAGCATTGGAACGCCGCTTGCGAGAAGCGTTGAAAGGGTCCGTGTAAATCTGGAAATAGAAACCATTCTGATCAAATTTCCAAACAGAGGCGCCCTCAAAAGACGTCTGTCTCTATATTCCCTGCCTTTTTCAGTTTTAAACCAACGCCTGAGATAGAAGACCAGGCCAATAATAATAGCAATTAAAAGGTACCAATAATTTGAAAAGAGATCGCTCACAAAGATCAATATCTGTGTTGGGAGCGGCAATATCATATTCTGCCCCTTAAAGATTGCGGTCATCTTTGGGACCATGAATGTAAGCAAAACACCCATCAACCCAACACCAACAATACCCATGATCATCGGATAAATCATAGCGCCGGTCACCTTGCTTCTGATCTTATGCTGACTCTCTATGAAATCCGCGAGTCTTGATAAAACAATATCCATGGCGCCGCTGTTCTCTCCGGCGCTGATCATGTTGATATACATTTCATTAAATATCTTTGTGTGAGACCTCATTGCGTCAGAAAGTTTTGAACCCTCTGTCACCTTCTCCTTTATTTCAGTGATGATGGATTTCAATTTTTCGTTTGAAATCTGTTCGGACATTGCCTGAAGAGAATCCACCAACGGAATGTTTGCGGAAAGGAGCGTGGCAAGTTGGCGGGTCATCAGCGATATATCCTGCAAACTGACTTTTTTGAAAAATTTGCCCAGATCGAATCTGGATGAACCGCCGCCACCACCACCTGAAGATAGGAAAGTCCCTCCGGCAGAAAGAGAAGTTGGAAAAGTCCCGGCCTTTCGCAATTTAATACGCGCCGCTTTTTCATTCTCGGCGTCTACGGAACCGGAAATCTTCTTTCCTTTGTTATTTATTCCAATGTAGCTATATACCGGCATTTGGTTCGTTGGTTCGTTGGTTCGTTGGTTCGTTGGTTCGTTGGTTCGTTGGTTCGCCCTCAATAAAAAACCAACGTACTAACGCACCAATGTACTAACGTACTAATTAAGCGTTTTCCTGAGTTACTCTTAAGACTTCCTCAATCGTTGTAAGCCCCGACAATACTTTATTAGAGGCGTCCAGTCTGAGAGAGGTCATCCCATTTGCCAGCGCAACTTTTCTTATTGTCGATGCATCCGATCCCTTCATCAGTTCAGCACGAATTGCATCGACCATCAACATAAATTCATAAATACCTTTTCTCCCCGCATATCCAGTCTCCAAGCATATCGGGCAACCGACCGGTTTGTATATCTGTCTCCCCTTCAAATCGGCCGGCTTCAGGCCGATTCGATCAAGCTCTTCTTCAGTCGGGGTATATTTTTTAGCGCAGTCGTGGCAAACCGTCCTCACCAAACGCTGTGCAATAATACCAATGATAGATGATGAAACGAGAAAAGGCTCAACTCCCATATCAATAAGTCGAGTTACGGTTGACGGAGCATCGTTTGTGTGAAGTGTGCTCAAAACCAAGTGGCCTGTCAGAGATGCCTGAATGGCTACCTCTGCTGTTTCTCTATCGCGAATTTCTCCGACCATTATCACATCCGGATCCTGACGTAAAAAGGCGCGAAGCCCCGAGGCAAACGTAAGGTCAATCTTTGGATTGACCTGCACCTGATTCACGCCGGGAAGTTGGTATTCGACCGGGTCTTCAATGGTCAGTATTTTTATATCTTTCGTGTTTATCTGAGACAGGGCCGAATAGAGAGTCGTTGTCTTGCCGGAACCGGTTGGTCCCGTGACTAAAATAATTCCATGACCTTTCTTGATTAATGCCCTCGTCGATTCAAGCGTTTTACCCATAAGTCCTAAAGTATCCAGATCGAGCAGGATGGAGCTCCTGTCAAGAAGACGCATGACAACGCTCTCGCCGAATGATGTGGGTATTGTTGAGACACGGATATCAATATCCTTTCCGGCAATCTTGATCCTGATTCGTCCGTCCTGCGGGAGACGCTTCTCGGCAATATTGAGTCCTGCCATAATTTTCACGCGGGAGATGATCGAGCTTTGAGCCCTCTTTGGCGGACGCATGATATCATAGAGAACTCCATCAATGCGAAAACGGATAACGAGCTCTTTTTCAAACGGCTCTATGTGAATATCACTTGCCTTCTGCTTCACAGAACGAAAAAGGAGTGAGTTGACCAATCTTATTATCGGCGCTTCGTCAGTTGCATCCAGAAGATCGACAGGTTCATCAAAGTTAGCGTTAATCTCGCCCACGCTCTCATCTAACTCCTCTATGTCCGTATCGCCGGCACCGGTTGCTTTATTATAGACCACGTTGATGGCGTTCACTATCTCATATGCACTTGCAATGACCGGCTTGACCTCTGTACCAAATAGAGTTCTCAAATCATCAAGGACATAAAAATTTGTCGGATCGGAAATTGCGAGAATGACTGCATTCCCCTCGCGTCTCAGTGGAAGAATCTCATTCTTCTTTGCATAATTGATAGGCAATGAGGAAATGAGATCTGACGGGACCTCGTCTACATTGATTTTGTTCTCATATGGAAAGCCGAGCTGAATAGAGAGCCCCTTTAAAATATCTTCCATACGAAGATATTTCAGCTGAACGAGCGCATCGCCCAGTTTGATCCCTTTTTCACGATGGACAACAAGGGCTTTCTCAAGCTGTTCTTCGCTTAAGCTTGTCGTCTCTAAAAGTATGGCCCCTAAAGATTTATCTTCCATAAAACTTAGTATTCCAAATCAAGCTCATCCGGCCTTGACCCCGGCGCCGGAGGCGGAACCGCAACGGTCGGCGCCTTCACCCTTGGAACTTCTCTTCTGTCTTTGACCTCATAACTTTGCGGAGTTGTCACAACTGGCTGTCTCTCCATTGATGTAGGATTTGACGGATAGACCATCGCCTCCGGAGCTTTAATACTCATCGGACCACCTGTAAACTCAAGCAGATCTTCACGATGACCGCTGATTGCTTTTCTGATCTCTTTTCTCTGTTTGCGGCCGTAATTGTCATCAAGAAATTGATTCCTCTGTTCAATCTTGCGCTTCAGTATCGCCGTAAAGTCTGATGCATCTTTGACAATATGCGGAGTGATAAAAACAAGCAGGTTGACCTTCTCCTTGTGAATAGTTGAATGCTTGAACAGATTTCCCAGAATCGGGATGTCTCCAAGCAGAGGAATCTTCTCCTTACCGTTCGTCGACCTATCCTCCATTAAACCACCCAGGACAACCGTTTGGCCATCCTTTGTGACAACAGACGTATTAATGGATCTCTCTTTTGTAGGTGGAGGAAGATTAGCATTTATTTGCACGCCGAATCCAGAGAGAGACTGTTCTATTTTCATCATTATATTATCCCCCTCGCCAATCTGGGGCGTAATCTTCAATAACAATCCCGCTTCAGCCGAATCCGTTGAAACCTGAGCAAGCCCTGCAGCATTAAAGGTTGTGTTGCCTTGATAATACTGCTTCTGCGTCACCTCTATTTTTGCCTCTTCATTATCCATAGTTAAAATATTTGGAGTCGATATTATATTTGAATCACCATATGTTGACAATGCCGAGAAGAAAAGGCCCATCGAGGGGATATTCCTTGTCGTATCACCGACTGTTATTGGAATTGTGTCGCGCCCTATCATGCCACCCAAGATGCCGGCTGGAAGATTTGGAGAGCCACCAAGAAATCCACCCAAGAGGTTTGAATACGGATCAGCTCCGAAGAATGAGAACGCGCCTTTTTGTCCGCCGCCAAATCCCTTTACCCCAAGGCTGTTATCTTTTGTGATTGATAGTTCCATTATAACCGCTTCCAGATAGACCTGCCTTCTCGCAACATCGAGCTTGGAAATAACTCTCTCTTTTAAGATCTGGAAGTCTTTGGAGGTGGCAGTAATGATCAGGGAATTGGTAGCTTCGTCAGCGGTTACCTTCATTCCGCCCTCAAACTCGGCCACGGCAGAACCCTTATCTTTCCCTTTTGTGCCGGCCGTCGATCCGGATGTCAGTGTTGAAAGGGTCTCCGATATGTCTTTTGCTTTGGCGTGTTTCAGATAATAGACATGGATCTTTCCCTCTCCGCCCTCTACCTTCATATCCAATCTTCCGATAATACTTCTTACCTTTTCGATTGCGCGTTTGCTGGCCAGAACAATGATTGAATTCGTTCTCTCATCCGGGATTATCTTTGAAACTTCTTCAATCTCTTCGGGCTCGGCCCCCCTCTTCCTTGCCCTCGCGCCACCAGCCGCCTTCTCCTGTTCAAAGAGGTCGTTCACCATCTGACCCACTTCTCTGGCGCTTGCGTTGTGAACGGGAATAATTTCCAAAACCTGCTGAGGCCCTTCCTGGTCAAGTTCCTTTATTATTTTCATGAGCCTGTCAATATTGGTTCCTGAATCTGTGATAATCAACGTGTTTGTCGCGGGATATGCAAAGAGGTTGCCGTTTTTTGATACCAACCCCTTGATGGCGTTAGACATATCAACCGCGCTGATATTCTGCAGTGGAATCAATCTTGTGATGAACATATCCGTTATTGGCGTGGTATCAACATGGGTCGGAATCGGTTCTTTCACCGCATCTCTCAGAGGAATAATCTTGATAACACCGGCCGGCCCCTTGACTATTGTAAAGCCAGCAACTCCCAGAGATGAAAGAAATGTCTGATATGCCTCTTCACGTGTCATCGGACGCTCGGATATGATGGTCACTTTGCCACGAACCTTGTCATCAATGATGAAATTCTTTCCGGTCGCCTTGCTGATCTGCTTTATCACATCCTTGATATCTGCCTCTTGGACATTGAGGTAGACCAATTCTTCCTCCGCCTGTGCACCGGCCGAAACTTTATCACCGGCCTGATCTCCCTCGTTAGTAGGAGGCTCTTGAGCGCCGACAACCGACAGCGTGAAGAATAAAACCCCAAAAAGAATTAACCTGACACTCGTTTTAACGTATTTCATATTCCACCGTTTGGTTTGAGCCACCCCTCACCAGATCAAGGGTTAGACTCTTCTGATCTTTTAGTTGGCCAAAGATTTCAAATCCTCTCCTGACGTCCAAATCGATTCCGTTGATTCTCTGCAGTACATCCCCCCTGCGCAACCCCAGTTTTGCAAAGACAGAATCGGGTCTGACCGATAAAACCTTCATTCCAACCACGCGGCCCCCTTGAAAATTCGGAATCGCCCTTATCTGAGTATAAAGCTTGTCTAAATTTTGAATAGCATTCTCGATCTCGCGCTGATCAATGACATATTGCCCCTCGCCAACCTTTTCAATGGCATCGCCACTCTCTTTTTCTCCGGACGTTGACTTCAATGCGACTGCTCCAGTCGAATCTTTTGGCATACCGAAGATAGACTCGCCCATTTCATCGATCAATTCCGCATACTCAAGCCTTCCGTTTCGGACAAACTCAATTCGATTCGGTTTTATCTGTACAATCCTGGTGCCGGGCGAAAAACTCTTGTCATCATTTACACCATAAACATCAATTCCGCCGCTCTTCCCCCCATCTATTGTTGCTGACGACCTTTTATCTTTACCCTCTCCGATCACCAGCACTGCCAGCACCTTTATATTGAGACTTGTCCTGACAGCTTCACCGCCGGGAGTATAATCAATTTCTTCTTCACTTGCACCTTCAGCCTCTGAAACCTGAGTTTCGCTCGAATCAAAAATATCACGATCGGTTATCACTTCATATTCATTACGATCCTTTTTAAGATCAATTCTGGCCGAATCTTCAGCGCGCCTCATGATGCCGATCGATTTCTGGATTTCAAGGGCCCTGCCAATATAGACATTCGCGATCTTTGCCGCAAAGAAGGCCACTACCAGCACAAACACCACATTTATGATCCAGGAATACTGTTTGAGCATAATATCACGAAATCCTTAAGGATTTTTACACAAACCCGCATTGATTCTATATGAAAGTTCGCAGAATATCAATATATTTCGTGATTTTAGCGGTATTTGCTACAGGAAATCTCCGAAAAAGTTTTCGCTCCTGTCATTGCGAGGAGCATAAGCGACGAAGCAATCTAGTGAATTCAATTAGTTGCGCTGGATTGCCTGCCTGCCGACAGGCAGGCTTCGCTCCTCGACTCTGCTCGGGGCTCGCAATGACAACGAGGATTACTTTTTCAGAGATTTCTACAGGCTATGTCGCTTAATGTATTCGGGGTACATCTTATAGGCTGGCTTTATAACAGGCAGAAGCTTTAGAATTTTCGGGATGTGCCCCTTTGCAATCATCTGACGACGTGCCAGGGCCATCACAAGGTTCACTTTCCCAAGCCAAAACTGGTGTGCAACATCTGCATCCATAAACATCTCCACTTCGGGCTTGATCTTGCTATCGTTGCAATAGATCTCAATTTTCTCGCCGCTACAATCTATAGTAATGGAAAGATCCGGCTTCTTGTAATTAAACTTGATGACCAGATTCGATTCCTTAAATTTCTTTCCGATGATGGGATCGCTTGCAAGCTCTGCAAAGAACCCGCCCAAAATTTCCTGCAACTGTTCTGATGATTTGAATATTGGCATGATTGCCTCCTAATAAGCTTTTTCCAGTGTTTTCAAAATCTCCTCGTACTCCACCTCTCTTGGATTGTAAAAACTGGTTCCGTCTTCACAGGCCTTCTTTGCCACCAAAGGCAGATCTTCTTTTTTTATTCCGACATCTCTCAATCGCAAGGGCAACCCACAAGATTTATGCAACTGCTTCTGCCATTTTCTGATTACCCTGAGGCACAAAGCCGCCATCCTCTTTGCGGTTCTGTGCTTCGGTTTAACCTGCAAGACACGACCCAAGTGTGCAAACTTCTCAAGCCTCACCGGCATATTATATTCCATGCCATAGGGGAGAAGGATGAAATTCAGCGTTCCGTGATGTGCCTTGCAAACTCCGCCGGCGGCGTGGGCCATTGAATGCACCACCCCTACCATCGCCTGATCAAAGGCCATTCCCGCAAGTGTTGCGGCGAGCATCACCCTCCCCCGCGCCTCAATATTATTTTTGTCATTCACCGCATCAATAAACGATTCTTTGATAATCCTGACTGCGGGGAGTGCCAGTTCGTCTGAGAGAGGATTTGACTGTGCACTCACAAACGCTTCGATCGCGTGCGTAAACGCATCCCAACCCGTTGCGGCCATCAGATCCTTTGGAAGGTCTCGTAGCAGTTCCGGATCCAGAATTGCGATAGATGGATGGAGAAACTGATCATAAAAAGAGAGTTTAGTGCCGGTTTCCGAATCTAGGATTACAGCCGCTTGTGTCACTTCGCTCCCCGTGCCTGCAGTTGTCGGTATTGCAATTAGCGGTTTCAATGCGCTTGGTATTGTCTGCGCGCCCGAATAATCCTGCTTTAGATCACCGCCGTGTGTAAATATTATGTTCGCGGCCTTTGCCGTATCCAGAACACTCCCGCCACCTATCGCCACAATCCCGTCAGCCTTGTTCTCAATTGCAAATCTGGCACATGCCTCAACTGCACTGAGTGAAGAATTGGAAGGAACGTCAATAAATGGCCCGACAACCTCTACGGATTCTTTCATTGAATCAAGTATGGGCTCTAGCACTCCCCTCTTTGACAATCCCTTGTCGCTAACCACCAACGGACGGCTAACGCCAAGCATTGAGAGTTCGGCAGAAAAATCTCTCGACAGACCTTCACCGAACAATACCTTGGTTGGACAGGAGAATTGCCAATATTCTGACATGTCCAGACATTTACCGGAGCTTCTAGGTATCCGCAACAGAATTATTTAGTAGAGTTTCCTCAAAATTT
>CAZTCA010000013.1:4811-19534 GCA_964612405.1 uncultured Pseudomonadota bacterium | reverse complement strand
GCCAAATATCCCAATGGGGAGATAGACATTGAGGTGAAGGAGCTGTATCGGAATTATAAGGTGGAATTGGATAAACGTCCGGAAGTAGTTGAAAATGCGCTTGAGGCATTCAGACGTATCGGTGTTAAACCGGAAATTGGAGTTACTCGCGGCGGAAATGATTGCACACATCTTTGTGAAAAAGGAATTATTTCTGCACATATATCCATTGGTTATAATCTTTGCCACAGTGTCCGTGAATGGATTTCGATACAACAACTTGAAAAGAATCTAGAAATGGTGAAAGAATTACCAAAGGTTTGGGTCGAAAAATCTAGTTAACACGCCTTCCGAGATCAGAACCGATACCCAATTCCTTCAGCTTGGCATATAGCGTTGTTCTGCCGACGTTCATCTTTCGTGCCGCCTTGGAGCGGTCACCGTCGCATACCAAGAGAACATGTTCAATATATGCACGCTCAGCTCTGCTCACATAGTCCTTGTATGTGACAGAGGACGTCAGATCAGGCGTGATTGGTGTTCCCGTTTTTGAATCGCCATTTCCGTATCCGCTGAATGCCCAGCAAGGAAGGTGTTTCTCTTCAATGATATCGCCGGGCGTTAAGATCGCCAGGCTGTGAATGACATTTTCCAGTTCTCTGATGTTTCCGGGCCACGCATAGTTCTGTAATTTTGACAAAGCAGTTGCCGTAATCCTCTTGGGCCCGCCGTCTTTTGAATGTTTCTCGAGGAAATATGCCACAAGCATCGGAATATCTTCTTTTCTTTCACGAAGCGGCGGAACCTCAAGCTGTACCACTCTCAAGCGGTGATAGAGATCCATCCTGAAACTTCCGTTCTCGATACCTTTAATAAGGTCTATGTTGGTTGCCGCAATAACTCTGAAATCTACCTTGACCGTTGTATTGCCGCCGACACGAACGATCTCTTTCTCCTGTAAAACACGCAGTATCTTTGCCTGAAGATCAGGTTTTAGTGTCCCAATCTCATCTAAGAATATATCTCCACCGCGTGCCAGTTCAAATTTTCCGATCTTTCTTGTCGTCGCTCCTGTGAAAGAACCTCTTTCATGCCCGAGAAGCTCAGATTCAATCAGACCTTCTGGTATTGCGGCACAATTGACCGCAATAAACGGTCTATTGCTGGAATTATTTTCTAGTCCGTGAATATATCTTGCAAGAAGCTCTTTACCGGTTCCGCTCTCACCGAGGATTAGCACATTCGCGATATGACCTTTGAGCCTA
This sequence comes from uncultured Pseudomonadota bacterium, assembly GCA_964612405.1. GTDB lineage: Bacteria > UBA10199 > UBA10199 > 1-14-0-20-49-13 > CAZTCA01. Next base: position 18,290 of record CAZTCA010000013.1, on the reverse strand, counting down.
TCCGCCTGCGCCAGCAGACTTCTGAATGAAGGACTTGAACCCAAGAGCCTCGCCCGGGTATCAGTGGGGTTTAAATCGGCGATAAGCGCGTCGTGACGGTCCTTCATTATCTTTATCGACTGAAGCTTTTCTAAGATCGCGATCAATTCATCAATGTCATATGGTTTTGTGAGATAATCAGACGATCCGGATCTCACAGACTGAACGATCAGTTTGGGGTCTTTTAAAGCCGAGACCATAACAACATCCACGTTCGGGAAATCTTTCTTTAATTTTGCAAGGCCTTCCAGACCACTGCTGTCCGGGAGGTTGACATCAAGCAGGACGCAATCTACATTTTCTCTTTTTAAGATCTTAACCCCTTCGGCAAGCGACATGGCTGTTGTAATATCGTGGCTCTTCTTCAGTTCCAACTTCAGGCCAAGAAGATATTCAGCATCGTCATCGATACAAAGGATATTATATGGCATGACCAGCCTCCCATTAGATTGACTTTTGTGAGCCCCATTATCAGCAAGATCCATACCATTCCTCCTATTTATAATACGCTGATATTATTATATAAATTACTACAATTTTTTGGCTGTAAAATTTCTGTACCCGAATCAGCACAAAAAATGTTCTGTAATTCGAACACTGGCTTTAACATCATTATTTCGACTGCATATTTTTCGTGCATAAATGAATATTGTTCCAAATTCCGAACAGATTGATACTTAGTATGAAGTATATAGATTTGGCAAGTACAATTTTTGGTACATCTGGCGGCTAATTCTCTTCCGGTGCGAGCTTCAGGGTGGGCTGGATGAGCTTTTTTCGCCAAATAATAAGATGGATGACGGAGCCAATGACTATTAACCCCCCGAAAAATTGGACGACTATTGAGATTGCGGCTGTTTCGGCCAGAAGGCCGGAAAAGAACATGCCGACGGCCATTGAGGTCCAAACGCTGGTTTCAGAGGTACCCACAATCCGGCCCCGCATTTCATCGGGGTTTCTTTGCAAATATGTGCTGTATGTCACAACGGTTATCCCCTCAAACAGGCCGCTCAACAACAAGAAAATAAGGGCCGAAAAAAGATTCTGCCATGAAAGAGAGATGCCAAAAAATAACCCCATAAAGAGGATGGCAAATCCGACAACTATTTCGGGTGGTGCGGTGAGAATAAACTTTCTGCGGGACAAATATAGAGACCCGATCATTTCGCCAACTCCAAAACAGGCGAACATTAATGCATAACATACACCAGCTGTCAGATAGTTGAGGCTGTCGGCAAAAATCGGTAGGCCGATATTGATTGCGCTCGAACCGAAGGCGTCAATGCAACGGAGGAGTATGATGCTGAAAAGAGAAGTTCTCGCAAAGATGAAACCGTATCCCTCTTTGAGTCCTGACAGGATCCCGATATTTTTTCTGGTCTGTTGCGTTGCTACCTCGTGGAATTTGGATATTGTCAGAGATGTTACGATTGCCGAGAAGACATATGTGAGGGCATCGATGCTGAATGCAATTGTGTATGAACCGGTGGATATTAAAAGGCCTCCGGTCATCGGACCGGCCACAAGAGCAATTGTCCTTCCGCCGGCAAGATATGAATTCGCCACAACGATCTCATCTTTTTTTACAAGGTTTGGGATGCTTCCACCAAGTGAAGATTGGTAAAGACGATCGCAGATGGCAATTCCAAAGATGATGAAATAGAGTGGATAAATGTTTTCACGTAAAAATATGACAGATGTAATCAGAAGGGCCCTCATTATATCGGCCGTTATGATGAGATATTTTCTGTTGAATTTGTCCGCCAAGACCCCCGCGATATTCCCCATGAAAAACGCCGGCAATAATCTCACAAGCAAAAAGACTCCGACCATAAACGGAGATTTGGTGGTCTGGTAGATAAATAGATTTATTACCAATAGACTTAAATATGTCCCCAACGTGGAGACGCTGAAGCCGCTCCACAACAACCAGTAGTCCCTGCCCAGTTTTTTCATGAAGGACAATTAGAGCAAGAGATGTGCCACATTTCAAGATTATAACACATTGAATATTCTAGTGTTTATTTGAGAATATTCGGCTCTGTTCTGCTAACGGTAATCTTTTGGCGCCCTCGGTTCTGAATCTTGAACTAATATGGTTGAATCCAGCCGTTCTCCAGACCAAACCTATGAAGGATCTTCAGTGCCTTGTTCCACTCCTCTTTTGTCAAACGCCTTTTGAGGATAGGGTGATCAAGTGCTTTGTGGGCGGGAAAATACTGACTCATAAAACTTATATGCGTTTCCTTTGATATCTCTTCAGCAATAAATTTCAGAACCTTTTCTGTACCGGCACCATCCGCAGGCAAAACCAAATGTCTTATTATCAAACCCCCCGTTGCAATTCTATCTTTTCCGATCTTGAGATCTCCGACCTGTCTGTACATTTCTTTGATGACCGGTCGTACGGAATCCCAATAACCGGGAGCAGAAGAATAGGAGAGGGCAATCTCATTTGATCCGTACTTTATATCCGGCATGTAAACGTCAATAACTCCGTCTAAAAGCTTGAGCGATTCTAAACCATCATAGCCGCTTGAGTTATAAACAATCGGGAGAGTCATTTCACTCTTTCGGGCGATATAAAGTCCTGCAAGAAATTGTGGGACCACGTGTGAGGCGGTAACAAGGTTTATGTTATGACAACCCTCTTTTTGTAACCAGAGCATCATCTCTGCAAGGCGTTCGGGTGGTGCATCACTTCCGTGGCGCAACTGACTAATCGGATAATTCTGACAGAATTTACATTTCAGATTACACGAGCTGAAAAATATTGTTCCACTCCCCTTGGTCCCCGAAATCGGCGGTTCTTCTCCAGTGTGAACGTTATGGCTCGCGACCTTTGCGATCTTTTTTATGCCGCACACGCCCGCCTTACCTCTAGTGCGGTCGACGCCACAATCGTGAGGGCAGAGTCTGCAACAACGAAGCGCCGAATAGGCTTGGCCTACCCGGCGCTTGAGTGTTTCTAGAGTGATTTTCATTCGTCATGTCATCGCGAGGCACCTTAGGGTGCCGTGGCGATCTCATGAACAATAAGTGAGATTGCTTTGTCGCCTCTTCGGCTCCTCGCAATGACAGGCCAACTTATTCTATTTTTCAACTCTCCTTGCGTCAACGAACATATAGAGGCAGAGAAGGAAACCCATTCCCAAGCCCAACCAGTTTCCCCAATAACCTGTGTTTGCAAAGTCCGGAAGTATCTGGATCCCTTTTTCAGTTTCTATCCATTTGATCAGCGCCGCAATAACACCCATCAGCGCGCCGCCCGCAATCAGGCCGGATGAGACAAGAGTTCCACGTTCGTTGTATTTTCCGGCGAGTGCTTCATTTTTCCCGGCGCTCTTTACAACGAGCCACGAAACAGTTGCGCCGACCAGTATCGGGAAGTTAATCTCAAGAGGTAAATAAATTCCAAGCGTAAATGCCAGAGGAGAAATTCCAATCAACTCCATTATGACAGCAATCCCAGCACCTGATGCATATAGGAACCATGGTGCCTCGCCCGACATAACACTGGAGATGACTGCGGCCATGGCATTTGCCTGTGGCGCAGGTAGTGGGTTAGGATGTTCAGCTGACGGTGAGAATCCATAAACCTTTGCCAACAGCATAATCACTGCCGCTGTAATCGCCGCCGCAACAACCGAACCCATTATGTTCGCCCACTCAATTCTCTTGGGAGTTGCTCCAACCCAGTAGGCGATCTTCATCTCTGTAATCAAGGTTCCTGTCATCGAAAGTGCGACGCAAACAGTTCCACCAACAAGCAGTGTGGCTATCATTCCCGCTTCACCAATGAGCCCGAATTTTGTGAAGACAAGAGCGGTTATTAACAATGTTAAAAGGGTCATGCCCGAGATTGGTGTGACGCCCAACGTTGCAATTGCGTATGATGATACACTTGCAAATAGGAATGCAAATACAAAGACGGATGCCAACCCTAAAAATGCCAAGACGATTGGGTTACTCTGTCCTGTCAGCACGGCGTATCTGAAATAGAACCAGAACGCTCCAAGAACTAAAAATGTAAGTGTCAATACAAGCCACATCGGAATGTCACGTTCAATTCTCTCTACTGTTTCAGTTGCATGTCTTTTTCTGGAAAGAAATGCCTCTCCAAGCCCCTGAACAGTTGACTTATAAATGATAGGAATAAATTTTATGATGGTAATAACGCCGGCCATAAAGATACCACCGATACCGATCATTCTTGTATATTTTCCATAAAAATCATCGGCAGTCATATCTGCAAAGCCTTCCATACCGCCTATGATTCCAAAATGTGCGATTAAGGGAATTAGAACAAGTGTTGCCAAAAGACCGCCGGCCGCAATCATAGACGCAAACCTAATACCAACGATGTATCCCAAAGATACGAGCGCCGCTGACATGTTGGTCGAGAATACGGCTTTATATTTTACTGTTAACGTTCCAAAAGATGGTATCAGGTCCGTCGTAAATGTTTCTTTCCATACACGAAGAGTAACCGCAAAAAGATCAAACATGGCGCCGATTGTCATTGCATACAGCAGAACTATTGCATCTTTTCCACCCTTTTTACCTGCTATCAAAATTTCTGTGATAGCCGTTCCTTCGGGGAAGGGGAATTTGCCGTGCATGTCAGAAACAAAATAGCGCCTCAGTGGAATTAGTAACATTACGCCAAACATTGCGCCTAACATAGGCGAGAAAAAGAGCTGAAAAACATTTACATGCTTGTCTAATCCCAAGACAAATAGCGCGGGGAAGACAAACGACATTGCTCCTGCTACAAGTCCCGCAGTCGAGCCGATTGCCATAATATTAACATTTTCTAAAATTGTACTTTTTCTCTTGAAGAGATAACCAATACCGACAGCTAGAATTGAGATTGGGATTGCCGCCTCAATTCCATTTCCGGTTTTCAACGCAAGATACGTTGTTGAACCGGCAAAGACCACTATCATCAGAAAACCGAGAAGGATCGATCTGAAAGAGATTTCCTTCATCGATTCACTACTTGGGACTATTGAGATATATTTTTCACCCTCTTTTAATTCCCGTCTTGCATTTTCCGGCAAGCCTATGTGTTCACCGTTTGCCATGTCTGTCTCCTTTCTCGAGTATTTGCCGACACTTAGCGAATTTTTTTCGGTTTGACAAGCGCCAATATTGCGATTAAACCGCTTCCCAATATGAAATACATAAACACAGATAAGGCACCAAAGGCGGTAGGGCCGTATTCACAGGCCATCGAGGCATGTGGTATAATCTTCTGTTCCGGTCAGATACCAATAGACCCCAAAACGAACGAACTGAACCTCTTTGACGGTGATGTTGCAAAGCAGACGAGGTTGGTCCTGTCAAACCTCAAGGCGGTTTTGGCTTCGCAGGGTGCGACACTTGCCAATGTCATTAAGACGCAGGTTTTTTTGAAGGATATGGGGGATTTTGCGGCAATGAATGAGGTTTATGCGGCGGAATTTGGCGATCACAAACCAGCACGTGCTTGTGTCGAAGTGGCTCGCCTCCCGAAAGATGTGAGAGTTGAAATAGACGCTGTAGCGACAAAAGGAGAATAAGATGACGAACAGACCGATGGCAGAACCATACAAGATCAAGGCGGTTGAACCGATCAAGATGACGACCCGCGAAGAGCGTGAGATAGCAATTAGAGAGGCTGGCTATAATACATTTCTTCTCAAAAGCGAAGATGTCTGGATCGATCTCTTGACAGATTCCGGGACCTCCGCGATGAGTGACAATCAGTGGGCGGGGATGATGATGGGCGATGAGGCATATGCCGGAAGCAAAAATTTCTATAATCTGGAAAAGGCGGTTCAGGATATTTATGGTTACAAATATTTGGTCCCCACACATCAGGGCCGTGCCGCGGAACACATTTTGAGCAGATGCATGATAAAGCAGGGTGATTATATTCCGGGAAATATGTATTTTACCACAACACGTCTCCATCAGGAGATGGCGGGCGGAACGTTTGTTGATGTGATTATTGACGAGGCAAACGATCCAAACAACGAATTTATGTGGAAGGGGAATGTCGATCTTAAAAAATTAGAGAAGCTTATCAATGAGGTTGGTGCAAAGCGGATTCCGTACGTCAGTCTGCAGGCAAATACCAACATGGCCGGCGGCCAACCCTTCTCGATGGACAATCTGAAGTCACTTCGCGATCTTTGCGACAAGCACGGGATCAAGATAATTCTGGATGCAACAAGGTGCGCAGAGAATGCCTATTTCGTAAAAGAACGCGATCCAAGATATAAAGATAAATCGGCCAAAGAGATCTTGAAAGAGATTGCGAGCTACACAGACGGTTGCACGATGAGCTCAAAGAAAGATCACCTTGTAAACATCGGTGGATTTTTAGCAACCAATGACGAGCATGTCTTTACAGAGGCAAAGAAATTGGTCGTCATGTTTGAGGGTCTGCATACATATGGCGGCATGGCAGGCCGTGATATGGAAGCGCTTGCGCGTGGTATTCGTGAGATGGTTGAGACGGATCATCATCTGGCATGGAGGATTCATCAGACACGTTATCTTGGTGAACAATTACTCAAGGCCGGAGTTCCGATAGTCGTTCCAATCGGCGGTCACGCGGTCTATTTGAATGCAAAAGAATTTCTTTCGCATCTTTCACAGGATAAATTCCCGGCGCAGACACTGGCCGCGGCCCTTTATATTGAATCCGGGATTCGTGCAATGGAACGCGGAATTGTTTCTGCCGGACGTGACAAAAAAACCGGTGACCATAAATACCCGAAACTTGAGCTTGTGAGGCTCACGATTCCAAGACGCGTCTACACAAATTCACATATGAATGTCGTGGCTGATGCTGTCATCGCCTGCTACAAAAATAAAGACAAGATCAAGGGTCTCCGAATGGTGTTTGAACCCGAAGATTTGAGATTCTTCCAAGCGAGATTTGAAAGTCTATAAAGATTTTTTACCGTGAGATGCCGTGACAGTCGTGGCAATTCCGCCGCGGATATTAAACTTTGCAACAATCTCCATCCAACGTGGGCTTATAGTATCTACAAGATCGTTTAAGATCTTATTTGTGACCGCCTCATGAAACGCACCTTCGTTTCTATAAGACCATAGATATATTTTTAAAGATTTTAACTCCACGCAGAGCTTGTCGGGGGTGTATCTGATTTCAATTCTGGCAAAGTCCGGCTGGCCGGTCTTTGGGCACAGACATGTAAACTCTTCTGTTTCGCATTCAATAATATAATCGCGTTTTGGTTCCGGGTTTTGAAAGGTTTCAAGCGTCATTTTGTCTCCAGCTGTCTCACTTTGACCTTTGCTTCATCAAATAATCTCTTCGGGATCTCGTCCATCGGATAGGTGGCATTAAAAACGACTTCAATAATTCCGGAATTGATTATCAGTTTTGTACACCTGAGGCACGGTGAATAGGTTGAATAGATTGTTGCGTCGGCAACACGAACTCCGTGATACGCCGCCTGCGCAATTGAATTTTCTTCAGCGTGCGCACAGAGGCATTCATCCAGATCGACTCCGGATTTGCCGAAGGTGTGACATCTTGGACATCCGCCTTCATTGCAATTCTTAACGCCTCTGGGCGTACCGTTATATCCGGTCGCGATCACGCGGTTGTCTCTGACAATCACTGCCGCAACTTTTCTCTTGATGCAATTCGACCTCAACGCGGCCACTTGCGCAATCTTCATAAAATATTCATCCCATGAGGGGCGTTTCAGGTTGATTGATAGCGCACGGAGTACCTGCCGCACGTCTTCATAAAGTTCATCTATAGTGCCGTTGTTTTCAACCTGTGCATCGGCAAGTTCGATTGTGCGGTTTAATTGCTGTGTCGTTGGATCATTTGATCCGGCCTCTGCGGCTTCAAGCTGTAAAAATGCGTCATAATCCTGCGGATCTTTTTCGCGATTACGTTCTTTCAGTCTTTCGAATCTGATCTTCTGATCTGCATCTATCATTAAAAGGTAGAAGTCTTTACGTTTGCGAAGGGCCTCTACCTCAAACGGGTTTCTGATAGAGTCTGCGATATAGTTCTTTTCCGGGTCGAACTTTTCCATGACTCGCTCGGCGAGAACCGATGGACCATATTTGGCCCTGAGTTCATTTGCGGTCTTGATCAGGAGATCGCGGGTGACCTTTTGACCAGTCTTATTGATCTCATCGCGCACGACATCGGCCAGGGAATAGTAGTGATAGCCCATCATTTTGAGGAAATCTGCCACCACTCCTTTGCCGCAACCGTTCTTTCCGGTGAGTCCAATTATCATAGGGTCAGGGCCTATAGCAGGCCGTTCCTCAAAAAGCAAGCGAGACGCTAGGGGCCTGTCGGGAAATGACACTTTCTGTCATTGCGAGGAGCAAAGCGACGAAGCAATCTAGTGTAACTAATTGATTTCACTGGATCGCCACGTCGACCTTCGGCCTCCTCGTGATGACAAGTCGAATTTCCCGACAGGCTCCTAGGGGTCAGGCACTGGGAGTCTCATTTTCAAAATGAGACTCCCAGTGCCTGACCCCTATGTTTAACCATATGTAATCATTGAATAATTGAAAATAATGAGCAACTTATGGTCGGATATAACCGATAACTATGGTGGAGAACGTATCCCGCGAGGCATGACCCCGCGGGTTTGTTTTTAATATGATAAGAGTAACAAAACTGATCATAGCGTTCGTTTCGGTAGCCATTCTCTTTAATGGCGGCCTGCTCAGTTGCACTGCCCCAACCGCGGGGACTGAGCTCTGGAATTCTTTCGGGCAGAGATTTCCTGAGGTACGTGCCTACGCAAAAATCATTCATTCCACCGCGGAAAAACACAATGTTCCGGCGGCGCTGATCGCGGCAGTCATCAAGGCAGAGTCCGGTTTCAACCCGAAGGCCGTCTCTAAGAGAGGGGCCAAAGGACTGATGCAGTTAAACCGTGTGACCAGAATAGAGATGAAGCTCAATAACGCATTTGATCCAAAAGCAAACATCCATGCCGGCACGCGGTATCTAAAAAGGCTGATGAAAAGATATAACGGAAATATTGAACTCGTACTTGCGGCATACAACGCCGGTCCGAGCGCGGTTGCGCGGCACGGTGGAATTCCTCCGTACGGGCAGACGAGAAGGTATGTGCCTAAGGTTATAAATTATTATCTGGAATATCAGACTCTATAAAATAATCATCGCACTTGTGGAATATTCAGGAACCAGCTGATAAGTTTCGGTGATCGACACGCCTATTTTTTCTGCATCTAAAAGTTTATGAAGCTCTCTCTGATCTTTAAGATTCGGCCATACCGGATAGCCGGGGCTGACCCTCGACATTGCCGGAAGCTTTTTATTCAAATTGAATTCAACGCCCAACTCGTTAAGAATATTTCTATGGCTATATTCGGCCAGCGCTTCTGCGGTTGCAACAGCAAGACCGTGAAGATAGAGATAGTCGGTATATTTGTGTGATGCAAACAGCCACTGACATTTTTCAGCAACCTTTGATCCGACGGTCACTATTTGCAGGGGCACTAGTGTAGGAGTGTAGGAGTGTAGGAGTGTAGGAGTTTGTTGTTGTGGACGTTTGAGTTTCTCAACTTCAACACTTAAGCACTTAAGCACTTCTGCGCTCTTAAAATATCCGTAGGCGATTTTAGGCTCCAGAATCTTTTCATCAATACAACGCTTTTTCCATTCTTCAAACGCAGGCCACGCCTTGTTTTTCAGAAGTTTTTGATATGCGGTTTCGCTCTCTTTTGTCCGCTTGAATTGCCACTGACCGACAAACAACATGTGGGTGTCGATGAGCCTGAATACTTTTTCCAGATCCATATCTATTAATGTCTTTGCTCCGGTGAAGGGCGGTTTCATTTTAGCTCCTGCATGATTTTCAGACCCTCAAAGGCATCTTTTGCATAAAATACCCGGCCATTGTAAACTTTCTGCAGATCGTTTTCCACAAACTTTCTTGTCAGTGCCGCGCCGCCGCAAATTACAGGCAGTTCAATTCCTCTATGCGCAAGTTCAAGGAGATCCTCTTTCATTATGAAACATGATTGAACCAATAATCCCGACAGGCCGATTGCATTTGCCTGTTTCTCTTGAGCGACGTTGATGATGGTATCAATAGACTGCTTCACTCCAAGATTGATGACTTCAAACCCGTTATTTGATAATATGATATCGACAAGATTTTTGCCGATGTCATGAACATCTCCTCTCACCGTAGCGATTACAATTTTGCCGCGCTTTGCTGATTTACCTGCCTCAAGGTGTGGAGCAAGGATGTCAACGGACTCTCTCATTGTCTCGGCGGATTGGAGAACGAAGGGGAGGGCAAGTTTCCCGGCGCCGAACAGATCGCCCACCTCCTGCATTGCGGGGAGGAGGATTTTGTTTATCACATCCTGAGGCTTATTTTCTTTCAGAAGCATTTCAATAGTGCCGCCCAGATCAGATTTTTCGCCGTTGATTATTGAGAATTTCAATTGTTCGGAAGGTTTCAGTTTATCTTTTTTGGGCCTCTTGGTTTCGTCAGATGTCTTATCCTCAAAATGTTCAATGAATTTGGTGAGGGCGTTTTTTCCTTTATTATAAATCAGAGCCTTTGCTAGTTTTAATCCCTTTGGATCAATTTTATGAAGCGGCAGGATCTGCCCCGCATGAACAATTGCCGCATCGAGGCCCGCCCGAACGGCTTCATATAGAAAAACACTATTTAGCACTTTTCTCGCGACCGGTTTGAGGCCAAACGAGATGTTGCTTATTCCCAGAATCGTGCGTACTTCGAACGGTCTTGATGATTTAGACGTTTTGAGCCGTTTGAGTTGTTTTAACGCTTTGAGTGTTTCATGTCCGCTCCCGAACTCGGCCGCCTTTGGATCTGCCAGCGTAAAGGTGAGCGGATCAATAAAGAGCGCACCATCCCTTGACCAAATTTTTTGGTCACGGCAAAAATCTATTAATCTTTTCGCAATCGCAATTTTTTTATCTGCTGTGAGCGCCATCCCTTCTTCATCTATTGTGAGTGCAATGAGTGCAGCGCCGTGTCTCTTTGCGATTTGACAAACTTTTTTTGCCTTCATTCCGCCATCTTCAAGATTTATGGAGTTGATAATTGATCTTCCGCCAAAGTGGGAAAGGGCGGCGTCAATAACTTCTGGGCTTGTTGAATCAATCATGAGAGGCAGAGGGCTTGTTTTGGCAAGACGGGATGCTATTTTATTTATATCTTCAACTTCATCTCTCCCCGCGTATGCGATCGACAAGTCGAGCGCATGTGCGCCGTCTCTTGCCTGCTCCTTTGCCATGAGCGCGGCTGAATCAAAATCGTCTTTCAAGATACTCTCTTTAAATTTCTTAGAGCCGTTGATGTTCATCCGTTCGCCAACAATAAGCGGTTTGGGTTCTTGGTCGATGTTGACTGGCGAGTACAAGCTTGAGATCTGACTCGATGGTTTAATTTTTTTCACGAACGAACTAACGCACGAACGAACTAACGCACGAATATGTTCCGGCGTTGTTCCACAACATCCCCCAACTATCTGCACGCCAAGTTCTCCGGTAAAATATTTCATCCACTTTCCAAATTCTTCTGGCGAAAGGTTGTAGTGGGATTTCCCATCTCTAATTTCCGGCAATCCCGCGTTTGGCATAACAATAACAGGAAGCGGCGAATTTTTGACGAGATATCGTATATTTTCTTCCATCTCTTTAGGTCCGGCGCCGCAGTTCAGGCCGAATGCATCAATTCCATATGGAAGAAGAGCGGACAATGCGGCCCCGATCTCTGTACCCAGAAGTGTAGTGCCGGTTTTTTCAATCGTTATAGTTACTATTATTGGCAAGGTCCGCAGGTCCGCAGGTCCGCAGGTCTTCACGTCGGAATTGACTTGAGGACTTGCAGACTTGAGGACTTGCAGACTTGCTTCTCTGCACCCAACTACCGCGGCCTTGGCCTGCAAAATATCCTGACACGTTTCAATCTGTAGAATATCAACACCCCCCTCAATGAGGGCGGCCGCCTGTTCTTTATAAACATCCACCATTTCGTCGAACGAAATGTGGCCGAGGGTGGGGAGCTTGCTTGTGGGACCGATCGAGCCACTTATAAATCGTTCGTTTGTTTGCCGTGCCTGCCGGCAGGCAGGTTGGTTCGTTTGTTCGTTTGTAACTGCATTTTTGGCTATTTTCACGGCGGCGAGGTTGATCTTATGAACTTTATCTGCAAGGCCGTGATCTGCGAGTGTGATTCTATTTGCGCCGAATGTATTGGTTTCAATAACCTCTGCTCCGGCGGCCAAAAATTCTTCGTGAATTTTTCTAATAATATCCGGATGAATTAGGTTTAATTCTTCATTACACTTAAGTGAACGCACAAACGAACCAACGCACAAACGAACCAGATTCGTTCCCATCGCTCCATCCCAAACGATGACCTTTCCAGATTTTAGAAGATCCCTGAAATCCATATGATACGGTATAACATGGGGTGGCGGGGCTGTCTAGGCAACAAAAAAGCCGGCTTAAGCGATTGCTCAAGCCGGCCTCAAAGAATTTCTATAAGTTTACTTTCTCTTTCTCCTGACCGCAATCAATGCCGCCGGCAGACTCCAGGCGATGAAATTAAACATCCAACCCGCACCCTGAGACGTTGCACCAACCGCAAGACTGCAATCTCCGCCGGCCTTTGCAGGTTCGGGAGTGATATTTGGGTCAATAAATGTTACCTGTGTTGCCGGTGAGAGCTGGGTATTTGCTTCAGCCTTTTTCTCCTTTAATGTTGCATAAGCATTATCAAGCCATTTTTTCTGATCTTCGGTTAGAGTGTAATTGCTGAAGGCATTTAACTGGGTTTCGCCGAGATCCAGAAGAGCGGCGACAGCTTTGACCCAGCCATTTTCCGCGGTTGCAAGATCTATCTCCGTGAAGGAGGCCTTCGTGTCCCCAACGGAGATTTCTACAGTTACCTTTGAATCTTTTTTCAAGTCTTTGTTCTTTTCGGTTGTAAGAGTGCAGACAAAATCCTGATATCCTGGGTATGGGATATAGTCACCATACTTTTCATAGAAACTTAGCTTGCCGTAATAATGGTAGCAGTAGCAGAACTTTTTGGCACATCCAAGATACTGTTTTTGATATGTCCCATCGGCGCCAATACAAAAAGAATCATCAACCTTCGGGGCGCCTTTATAACTGTCGTCGGTCATGATTTTGATATATTCGTCCACAACTTGTTCAGGAGAACATGAGGCTCCACATTTATTTTTTGCGAAAGCCCGAAGATTTCCGTAGGGGCAAACACCTGCATAGCCCGGGTTGGTTTTACAGCTGTTGACTAAATCTGTACGATCATCAAACAACATTTTCTCATGAAACGCTGTGGCGGTTGCAATTTGGGCCTGAACGGTGGGCCATTTGGCTTTACAATATGTTTCGGTTGCACC
>CAZTCA010000013.1:0-4711 GCA_964612405.1 uncultured Pseudomonadota bacterium | reverse complement strand
GTTATATTCTCCGGTTTTCAGATCTCCCGAAGTTCCTGTAGGATCACCGCCACCTATTAGTGGCGCACCCCATGCGGCAAACGATGCCAAGGTTAGTGTTAGTGTCAAACCGACCAGATATCTATTTTTCATAAATTACCTTCACTCTTCATACTGAGCAATTTACATGCCAAAGCGTCTTATAATATCCTAAGATCACCAATCTCAATAACCTAGTATTATCAACAAGTTATAAAAATAGCAAGGACTAAAAATACTGACCCAGATTATCAATTTAAAAATTCGGGGTTTCCCCGCCCGATTATGCGTCAAAACACCCTATAGCACGCGATATAACCAGACGCTGGATTTCAGAGGTCCCTTCGCCAATTTCCAGCAGTTTAGCATCACGGTAGAATCTTGCAACGGGATATTCTTCCATACAGCCGTAGCCGCCATGAATCTGAACTGCGTGATTTGCCACATTGTGCATTACTTCGGAGCAGTAGAGTTTCGACATGGCCGCCTCTTTAGAATATGCTTTGCCGGAATCTTTCAGCCAGCAGGCACGATAGAGAAGGGCGCGTGCGGCCTCTATCTCCGTTGCGCAGTCGGCCAGCTTGAATGAATTTACCTGAAACGTTGAAATCGGTTTTCCAAACTGTTTTCTCTCTTTGCTATATTTCAGTGCGGCTTCATATGCGCCTTGTGCGCCGCCAAGCCCCATGGCCGCGATTGCCAGACGCCCGCTGTCAAGTGTGTCGAGCATCTGTTTGAGGCCGTCACCTTTTTTGCCGAGGATATTTCCTTCCGGAACTTGCACATCGCTAAAATATAATTCGGACGTGTTGGATGCGCGCCAGAGCATCTTCTTCTTCATTGCCTTCTGCGTGAAACCTTTTGTTCCGTTTTCAACAATGATGCATGAGAGTTCCTTTTTGCCTCCGTCCCTCTTACCGGTGATACACTGAACGGTAGATCCGAGAGTTATGTCGGTCGCCGCATTCGTAATGAATATCTTTGACCCGTTGATGATCCATTTTCCGCCCTTCAGTTCTGCAGTTGTCTTGGATCCGCCTGCATCACTCCCCGCATCGGGCTCGGTCAGGCCAAAACCCCAGAGCTTTCCGTCGGTACATAACTGCGGCAGATATTTTTTCTTCTGGTCCTCACTTCCAAATTTTGCCAACGGGCCTATTCCTAAAGAATTTGCGGCGGCAACGGTTGCGGCCTGTGAAGCGGAGACTCGGGCCAACTCCTCAACGATTATTACGTATGAGAGATAGTCCATCCCCTGGCCGCCGTATTTTGGGTCAACTGTGATGCCAAAAAGCCCCAATTCCGCCATTTTTTTGGTTAAATCGTAAGAAAACTCCTCTTTTTCGTCCAATTCTTCGCATTTTGGGGCAATTTCGCCCTCCGCGAATTCCCGAATCGAGTTTCTAAGCATCTCCTGTTCTTTAGATAGATTTAGGTCCATAATTATCTCCTTATCATGGGGACGTTTCACTTCTAGCCAGCATTGGACGTGGCTTAGATGTGAGCACATGCAAGCCGCTATTTACATGCATTAGAAGTGAAACGTCCCCAAAACTTTTTTTGCCGTCTCCTCGGCATGTTCAATCGCTCCGGCAACAGAGATGCCGGTGAAGTAACTGCCAGTTAAGAACAAACCGGGATACAAAGCAAGTGTGCCGTTAATTTTTGAAATGATCCTTTCATGCCCCAGATTATACTGCGGGATTGCATGGGTATATCGTGTTATGCATGCAAAGTCCGGTTCGGCCTTGATGTTCATGGTCCTGTTCAGATCTTTTCTGACCAAGCGCATGATATCTTCATTGGTCAAATCGATCGCATCTTGATCCAGCATGCCGCCCATGAAATTTGTCAGGATGTGACGACCCTCAGGAGCTCTCCCCTCAAAAAGTGCTGACGACCAGAGGCATCCCAAGATTCTGACGCGATTTTTTCTTGGGACGAGAAAACCGAAACCATCTAACACTCGAGGTATATCATATTTCCTATAACCAACATGAATAACAATGATGGGTGCGTATTGAATTCTGTTGAGAGGGTCTTGGAATTGTTTATCCAGTCCGCCCAACAAATCCGCGGTTACATATGACGGAGTTGCAATGACGACTTTATCTGCCAAAATATTCTTTGGCTTGCCATCTTCTTCGTAGTTTACAGCGTATGAGTTATTTAATTTGTTGATACTCGTGACATGCGAATTTTTTTTGATCCTGCCGGCAAGCTGAGATTCAATTGCGGCCGGCAGAGTTGACATCCCCGCCTTGAATGAGCCAAGTCCGCTCGATTTAATTTCACCCTTCAAGGCCTTCATCCCCTTGAAGATGCCGCCGTATTTCTGCTCGGCCTCGAAGAGTTTCGGGAAGACTGATTTAACGCTCAACTTTTCTGGATCTCCGGCGTAAATTCCGGAGACAAACGGCGTGACAAGATTATCCAGTGCCTCTTTGCCTAAACGTCTTTCGATAAATGAGGCAAGACTTTCGTCTGGTGCGTTAGTGCGTTGGTGCGTTAGTGCATTGGTAAAGGGCAACTTAGCTCTAATAAAAGGCTCTTTCAAAATTCTAAGTCTTCCTCCGACAGACAGAACAGATGAAAATAAAATGCCTGGGCCGGAAGGGACGCGGTGAAGTTTCTCGCCCCTAAAGACATATCTTGTTTTACCGATTTTTTGTGGTGTCTCAATTTTTAATTCTTTCAACCCCACGGATTCTGCAAGATCCCATAGTGATTTTGATGAATTTAAAAAGGTATTAGGCCCGAGCTCAAGGTGATAACCGGCCTCGTCCATCGTTCTGATACAACCGCCCGTGTGTGAAGACTGTTCGAGAAGTGTGATGGATATTCCGGCCTGATGGAGCCTCCATGCACATGTAAGCCCGGCGATTCCGCCTCCGATTACAACGGTGCGTTCGTGCGTTCGTGCGTTCGTGCGTTCGTTACGACTCATTGTGTGGAATCTAAAACTAATTGCCTCAGCAAGTCAATGAATTGCGGATGATCGTTGAGGGTGGGGGCTCTTGATATCTTCAACCCAAGGTTTTTGGCGTAAAGAATGTAGATTTTGTCAATTTCATAGAGTGTTTCGATATTTTCGCAGGCGAAACCGAGAGGTACAATGAGAACATGCTTGCATGTTCCTCCATTCACCCCTCCACCTTGCTTGCCCGCCGAAGCCTTGGTGGTGGGACGGGGGAGGGTTTGGGTGGGGGTGGCCTCTTTTACAATTTTACATAGAGCTTCTTTTACGGTCGGTCCGGTCCATTTTGACGGGCCTGCCTGACTTTGAAATGCCAATGAATGCGAATACCCGGGGAACTCTTTCATAACCAACTCAGTACTCTCTTTTATTTGATCAACATATGGATCACCGTCTTTGATTGATGACAGTGGAACGGCGTGAGCGCTGAATAAGATGTGCTCATCTCCTTTGAGAGATTTTGTAATTATATCGACCATGACTCTGATATATAAAGGATGATTATGCCAGCAAGTAACGACTTGTAGACCTGCAGACTTGTAGACCTGCAGACTTGTATAACGTGACTTATATGGATACAGCGGAAGTAGAATAATTTTACTTGCGCCGTCTTTGTTTGCCTCTGCTATTGCATCTTCAATTGACGGTGAACCATATTGCATGCCAATGTAGACTTTAATCGCACCGTCATTGCGCTTGCCCGCCGACGTAGTAGTGGCGGGAGGATCGTCAGCGACGCGGCAATCTCCCGAATTCAATTGACTGCATGAGATTGCTTCCCCCTCGGCACGCTCGGGGTCGCAATGACTGTCGACCAACCCTTTTTCTAACAATTGTGCCTGCCACCTTGTCCATGACACAACCGGTGATGCGCCGCCAATCGCTTCATACGTGCTCGTTGATTTTTTGAGACGTAATCTGGCAATGAGCGTGGCGAGCACCTTCATAGGAGTAGGAAGTACATCTCTGAAGAGTTCTTTTAGGAACGGATAAACTTCTTCAACAGACCTTGGACCCCCAAAATTGATCAATATCACAGCCCTCATACGGTTTTGGAGAATTTTTGTTCCCCCTCTTTGAGATATTCATCAAACACCATTGCAATGTTTCTGACGAATAGCCGCCCGAGCGCAGTTATTTTTAAAATATTTTTTTCAGTCTTTATTAATTTGTTTTTTTCAAGGTCTCCAGTCTCTAGTCTCCAGTCTCCAGTCAGCAAAGCCTCTTCTTTGCAAAAAAGTTCGCGAATAAGCTTTCTTCTCTCCAGATCATTTTTAGACAATTTCCAGCCCTTGACTGTGGCCAGACTTCCGCCCTCGATGGACTTATAATAATCAATCAACTTTTTCTCATTCTGTGCATAGCATCCGCCGGCATCGGATATTGATGTCAGCCCAAAACCGATAAGAGCGGGGTCTGACCCATTTTCGGGTCTGACCCCTGCTGAATATCCCTGAAAATTTCTCCAGAGAGATCCGTTTTTTGCGGCGATACTCAGCTCGTCTGTCGATTTTGCAAAGTGATCCATGCCAATGAAATCATACCCCGCTTTTCCCAATTGCTCGATTGTTTTGCAAAAGATTGCAAATTTTGTGTTCGAACTTGGGAGCATCTTTTCATCAATATGTTTTTGATGAGGCATCATCCATGGGACATATGCAAAATTGAAACAGGCGACTCTGTCCGGCGAAAGTTTGATTATCTTTTTAACCGTAT
>CAZTCA010000012.1:0-20470 GCA_964612405.1 uncultured Pseudomonadota bacterium | reverse complement strand
TGGCCTGTCTCGGTTTCGACCCCCTTCGTACAGCTGATAAGGAGTGTCTTTGAGCCCAGATGCGGTGCCAGTTTTGAGGCGACCCCCCTTGCAACGTGGGAGGGGGCCACGAATACTATCGCATCTTTGTTGCTTCCCGCTTCTTTCAGATCGGCCGTTGCAGAGATCCCCTTATTTAGAGATAAGTCCTTGAGATATAACGGGTTTTTATGATTTTTGTTTATGCCGTCTACTACACTCTTTTCGTATGCCCAGATCACAACTTCGTATCCCTTCTGTGCCAGAAGGTCTGCCAGCGCGGTTCCCCAATTCCCTGCTCCTATAACCCCTATCTTCATAAGTTGGAGAATCCTAGTAGCCGAATTTTGTGCCCCCCGCAAGCCTCTTTTTACCTTTTTACCTTGATACGGGATCCACTATGTTGCAATGATGCAATATCTGCTTTTGGTAAGTTTTTAGCAACTTTCCGGTAAATATGCCGAATACAACTTTGGAGGCTGTTTTATATGAATGAACGTAGAAAATACCCAAGATTGGACGTCAACCTTCCCGTGACCATGCGTTACAAGGGGAAGCTATTGCCCGCAACCGTCCTGAATATAAGTTGTGGCGGGGTGTGCCTTGCTACGGACTCTTCGGCTGTCATAGACGAAGGGAGTGCCGAGATTATTCTGGATCTTTCCGAGACCGAGCGTGATGTCAGCGTCAGAGGCGAGGTTGTCCGCGTCGGTAAGGGGAAGAATATACAAGTCGGAGTCCAATTTACCAACCTTTACTCTGTAGGCCACCAGGCCATAGAGAAATATCTCCAAAAAAACCGAAATTAATAATCAATTCCTTGACAGGTGAGCTTTTTTTCGCAATCTATCCGCTCACATGTTGCATGGTTTTGCCATAGTCGGTCTATTCATAATTGTCGGAATCCTCTTCATCTTCGGAGCACTTTTTATAGGACGTTTCCTACGTCCGAACAATCCTGAAAAGGTTAAATCAGAAATCTATGAATGCGGCGAAGTTCCGGTCGGTCCGTCATGGATAAATTTTAATATCAGATTTTATCTCTTCGCATTGATCTTTGTAATTTTTGATGTTGAAGCGGCGCTGATGTTCCCGGTGGTTGCGGTTTTCAAAAGATGGGTGGCAACCGGCAGGGGGATGTTGGCACTTGTTGAAATTTTTATTTTTGTAATCATCCTCTTTATCGGTTTGATTTATGTTTGGAAGAAGAGAGATCTTGAATGGGTAAAGACCGTTGATCGCTTATCGCTTATCGATAAACGTTAAACGGTCAACGTTTTTATGATAACACTGCACAAACAACTACCGGAATTTATTTTGACTACTCGCGTTGACGATTTGCTGAACTGGTGTCGTAAGTCAAGTATCTGGTATTTTTTATTTGCAACCGCATGTTGCGGAATTGAATTGATGCAAACAGGCGGCCCGAGATGTGACTGGGATAGATTCGGTGCGGTGCCACGCGCAACTCCAAGACAGTCAGACCTGATGATCATTGCAGGCACAATTTCATACAAGATGGCAATTCGTACAAAGAGACTTTATGATCAGATGCCGGACCCAAAATATGTGATTTCAATGGGGAGCTGTTCAAACTGCGGTGGCCTCTTTCAACATTCATATTCAGTATTGAAAGGGATCGATAAGATCCTTCCGGTCGATATTTATGTCCCGGGATGTCCTCCGCGCCCCGAGGCGCTGACTGACGGGTTGCTGAAATTGCAGGAGAAGATGCAGAAAGAGAAATTTTTGAGGAAGTGACCGCCGGAGGCGGTCATCCTGAGGGAGTTTCGACGGGTGTCGGAACGATCGAAGGAACTCCCGCATACAATTGAATGCAGGAGATTCTTCGCCCCGACATTTGTCGGAGCTCAGAATGACATACAATATGATAAAAGAAAAATTTACATATCTGGAGGAAGTGAGACCTGAAAAGGGCGACGGGTGGTTTGTTGTGCCTTCGGACAAAATTGTCGAAGTCTGTAAAAAGTTGAGAGATGAATTTGGTTTTGATTGTCTCTCATCGCTCACGGGCGTTGACAGGGGAGATCATATTGAAGTTGTTTATCACCTCCATGCGTATCAGAAAAACGAATCGGTCGTGCTGAAAGTTTCAACCGCTTCGGTTGTTACAACAGTTTCAACCGTGTGGGCATCGGCAAACTGGATGGAGAGAGAAGTGTTCGATCTGTTTGGTGTGAAGTTTGAAGGCCATCCGGATCTTCGCAGGATCATGTTGCCGGAAGATTGGGTAGGGCACCCTCTCAAAAAAGATTATAAAGAAGAGGCGGAGTATCAGGGAATGACAACGACACGCTAATATGGGGAATATTCGCACAGAAGAGATAACACTTTCAATGGGGCCGCAGCATCCGGCTACTCACGGAGTTCTGCGCCTCATTGTCAAGACCGATGGTGAAGTTCTGCACGAGGCAAAGTCCGACATGGGTTATCTTCATCGCGGGATGGAGAAGGTCTCAGAAAAAGTAGGATACACAGGTTTCCAGCCGTATACTGATAGAATAGATTATGTCTGTGCCATGACTTGCAATCAGGCGTATTCGACTGCGGTTGAAAAACTCGCAGGAATTGAAGTGCCGGAACGGGCAGAATATCTCCGCGTGATTGCATCTGAGCTTAACCGAATTTCCAGCCATCTCATCATGATCGGTGTCTATTCAATGGATATCGGTGCATTTACACCCTTCATCCACGGGCTGCGTGAAAGAGAGACAGTGAATGATCTTCTGGAAATGCTCTGCGGCGCGCGCCTCACATATAATTATGCAAGGATCGGCGGCGTCTCTTCCGACATGCCGCCCAACTTCAAAGATAAGTGCATCGAATTTTTAGATCACTTCGAACCGATCGTCGATGAGTTAAACAGATTAATCAGCTTTAATAAGATTTATATCGAGAGGCTTGCCAATATCGGTGTTGTCTCGCGCGAGGATGCCGTCAGTTATAATCTTGTCGGTCCAAACCTTCGTGCTAGCGGGGTCAATTTCGACGCAAGAAAAAATCTCCCTTATTCGGTATATCCAAAATTGGATTTCAATGTTCCGGTTGGGAAGGGCAAGATGGGCACTCCCGGCGATTGCTTCGATAGATATTGGATGCGCATCTGCGAAATGCTAGAGAGCTGTAAAATTGTGAGACAGGCCTTGAAGCAGATTCCGGACGGCGAGATCATGGCAAAAGTTTCGCGGAAGATAAGGCCTCCCGCAGGCGAAGTATATACACGATGCGAATCCTCAAGAGGGGATATCGGTTTTTACATTGTGAGTGATGGGAGTGATAAGCCGTATAGGTTAAAGATCAGAACGGGATCTTTTTCAGCAATGAGCATAATTGAGAAGATGGCACCGGGGATGATGATCGCTGATCTGGTTTCATTCTTTTCAAGCCTGGATATTGTTGCGCCAGAGGTGGATAGATAAATGATAGATCAGATTCTTACATGGTTTCCAGTTATGCCGACGTGGGTTGCTCATGCGATCTGGTATCTGATTATTATTGTTCTGCTTATCACATTCTTTTCTCTCTTCGCAGGTCCGGTGAGCTGGCTGGAGAGAAGAATTGCAGGACGCATCATGAGCAGGATCGGTCCGAACCGTGTCGGTCCGCAAGGCATTATTCAATGGCTCGCAGATGGTCTCAAAAATTTTCTCAAAGAGGATCTGATTCCTGCTGATGCAGATAAAATTTTATTCAGATTTGCGCCTTATCCGGTATTTTTGGGCGTGACACTAATTCTTGTCACATTGCCATTCTCATCCCTCCTCATTGCGGCAAATATTAATGTCGGGATACTCTATGTGGTTGGTTCATGGGGGCTTGTTGTGATCGGAATCCTGGCCGCCGGATGGGCATCGAATAACAAGTGGGCATATTTTGGCGGAATGCGTTCGGCGGCACAGATGGTTTCATATGAGATCCCCATCGTTGTGAGCATCCTCACCGTGGTGATGATGTCCGGATCATTGAGTTTGCAATCAATCATTAAAGCGCAGGGCGTCTATCCGTGGGAGTGGTTTGTTTTTTCCCACCCGTTTGCATTTATTGCGTTCATAATATTTTTTATCTCTGCGGTAGCGGAGGGGAGCAGAACCCCGTTCGATCTTCCGGAGGCGGAGAGCGAGTTGGTTGCGGGATATTGTGTTGAGTATAGCGGAATGAGATTTCTGTTCTTCTTCTTTGCCGAGTGGGGAAACTTATATATTATCGGCGCACTCGCGGCCACACTCTTTCTCGGTGGCTGGCAGATTTCAGACGGTCTCAAAGAATGGGCATTGTCATACGGCACAATCTTCCCTCATGTCCTTGAAGTGATAGTTTTCCAGATCAAGGCATGGATTTGGGTGTTGCTAATAATCCAGATGCGTTGGACATTGCCGAGGCTCAGAGTCGATCAGTTAATGAATCTCTCGTGGAAATATTTGACACCGTTTGCTTTGATCTGTCTCTTGGGAACATGTTTGTGGATGGTCGTCTTTCCGCACGGAGTCAGTTATGTGAGTTATGCACTGGTTGCAATCACAGCGATTGTGATCGTTTATTATATATGGAGAGTGTTCTGGCATTTGAGATTTACTAAAAGCAAATTAAACATTAAATGGATAATATAATACTAACGTACTAACGCACCAACGAACTAACCCCTCGACAAAGTTCGGGGCAGGCGAACCAGATGAAATATTTTACCGACATAGTTGAAGCGGCGACATCGATATTCGAGGGACTGACAATTACTGCAAGTCATCTCTTCCGCAAGCCGATCACTATTCAGTATCCTGACAGGACGGATAGACCGGTCAAGGAGATGCTCCCCACCAACTATCGCGGATTTCTGAATGTTGATATGAAGATCTGTACCGGTTGCACTCTCTGTATGATGTCCTGCCCGATTCAGTGCATCAATATAGGAATCACGAAGAGTGAAGGGGTCAGACCCCTCCCTGCTGGTGCCGAGACGGGTGGCAACATGTCCGGAGCAACGATGAAGGGATCTGACCCCGTCCCAAAGACGCCACCGCAGAGGCTAATATCCAAATTCGATATCGATATTGGAAAGTGTATGTTCTGTGGCCTCTGCACGGAGCCGTGCCCGACCGGGGCAATTCATTTTACAAGAGAATTTGAGGGGTCGACTCCGGATTTAAAAGAGCTGGTCTTTGAGTTTGTCAAAGGCGAGCCGGTAGTCCCATATAAAAAAGGTGCGAGCTGATTATGGAAGTAATAAACGTCATATTTTTTATTATTTCTGCGATAACAATTGCATCGGCGGTTGTTGTGGCGGTCTCTAAGGATTTGGTCCACTCCGCATTTGCACTTTTGGGTGTCTTTGCTGGAGTCTTGGGATTGTATATATTGTTATCGGCCGATTTTGTCGCTGTCGTACAACTCGTTGTCTATATCGGCGGCATTCTTATTTTGATCCTCTTTGCAGTGATGCTTACAACCAAGATCGATAGAAAGAATGGTAAGCGCATTCCCATGAATCGCGCAATGGAACCGGTTGTGGCGCTTATCGGTGTTGCAATCTTAGGTTTTCTCCTTTTCAAAACAATCATAAAGGGCGGTTGGCTGAATCATTTCTCAAGCAGATTTGTTCCGATGACTGCCGCTATAGGGAATAAATTATTGAGCGAATATCTTCTGCCGTTTGAGATCGTATCACTCCTGCTTGTGTTAGTTTTGGTCGGTGCTGTTGTGTTGGCACGGAGAGAAGTGAAGTAGTTCGTTGGTACGTTAGTTCGTTGGTACGTTGGTTGTCTATGGACACATAGATAGGCATAGCAAATAACCGAAGGTTTTAAACTATGTTGACGAATTTTATAACAGTTGGATTAATCTTATTTCTCTTGGGCATATACACGTGTCTCACGAGGAAGAATGCCATCGGAATCCTGATGGGGATTGAGCTTATTTTAAATGCGGCAGGGATCAACTTTGTTACGTTCTCACATTTTGGCCACAATCACCCCGATGGCCAGATCATGGCACTGTTTATTATTGTGCTCGCGGCCGCCGAGGCGGTTGTGGCGCTTGCAATACTGTTGGCAATTTACAAACGATTTGGAACGATTGAGACCGAAGAGGCCTCAACGTTGAAAGAATAGAATGACTTTTATTAATTTGAGCTATCTGGTTGTATTATTGCCGATCATTGGCGCGGCAGTGAACGGATTTATCTCTTTTTCTGGGATAAAGGCGCCAAAGTGGTTTGTCCATTTTGTTGCCTGCGGTGTCATATTTGCCGCTTTTATTATTTCATGCGGAATCTTCTATGAACTTCACCATCTCGAGCCGGAGGCGCGGAGTCTGACGCTGACATGGTTTAAATGGTTTGATTTAGAACTCCTCAAAGCAAATGTGGCATTTTTGATCGATCCGCTTTCAGTTGTCATGATGCTTGTGGTAACCGGTGTTGGATTTTTGATTCACGTCTATTCAATCGGTTACATGGCTCATGATAGATCCTATGCCCGCTTCTTTTCGTACATGAATCTCTTCTGTTTTGCGATGCTCACACTTGTGATGAGCGATAACCTCCTCCTTATGTTTGTCGGTTGGGAAGGGGTAGGGCTCTGCTCATATCTGTTGATCGGCTTCTGGTTTGATCATGCACCAAACGCGGCCGCGGGAATGAAAGCCTTCATTGTAAACCGCATTGGAGATTTCGGTTTTCTGATAGGCCTCATGATTCTCTTCTGGGCGCTCTATTCGGTCGGCCATCCGTCCGTCACATTTACCGACATAAAGGAACATGCGCATCTATTAGAGGGGATGATGCTAGGACCGGTGATGGTTGTGACGATAGTTTGCATATTCCTCTTCATCGGGGCGACCGGCAAATCCGCACAGATTCCTCTATATGTCTGGTTGCCTGACGCAATGGCCGGCCCGACACCTGTTTCGGCACTCATTCATGCCGCAACAATGGTGACTGCGGGTGTATATATGATAGGGCGGATGAATTTCTTATACACAATGAGCCCGGCCGCATTGATGGTGGTTGCAACGGTCGGTGCCGTGACAGCCCTCTTTGCGGCGACAATCGGCTTTGCACAAAATGACATCAAGAAAGTTCTGGCATATTCAACAGTGAGCCAGCTTGGATATATGTTTCTTGGTATGGGCACAGGGATGTATGCAGCAGGAATTTTTCACCTTGTCACACACGCATTCTTCAAGGCCTGTCTATTTTTGGGTGCAGGAAGTGTGATCATGGGGATGCATCATGAGCAGGACATGAAAAAGATGGGCGGGCTGAGAAAGTATATGCCGATTACGTATTGGACTTTCTTGGCCGCAACTCTGGCGCTTACCGGAGTCTTTCCGTTGGCCGGTTTTTTCAGTAAAGATGAAATTCTCTGGCAGGCATTCTCTAAAGGCGGATATCATACATTATATTACATTCTCTGGACCCTTGGTGTTCTGGGCGCGTTTGGAACGGCATTTTATATGTTCAGGTGTGTCGGCCTTACATTCTTTGGAGAGAAGAAAGATTCTGACGAACACCATCCGGTGACGCCACACGAATCACCCGCAACAGTGACAAGTGTCCTAATAGTTCTGGCGGTTCTATCGGTTGTCGGCGGTTTTATAGGGATTCCTCATGCTCTCGGAAAATTTATCCACCTCCCAAACATGTTTGAGCGCTGGCTAGAGCCGGTCTTTGCATATGCACACACCCCAGTCGCGGTTGAGCATGCATCTCACAACATGTGGCTGGAATATGTTTTGATGCTCTTCTCGCTGACGGTGGTCTTTGGCGGAATATTCCTTGCGTTCTGGTTATACACAAAGAGGATGGATCTGATCGAAAGATTCGTTGCAAAATTTCAACGTTTGCACAAACTGGTCTACAATAAATATTATGTGGACGAGCTTTATGACTGGTTGATTATCAAGCGCCTGCTACAGCTCAATGATTTCTTGAAGGCATTTGATCAAAAGGTGATTGACGGTTTTGTGAATGCAGTGGGAGTGCTCGGCATCTTCTGGTCGGCAGTATCCGGATGGTGGGATACATTCTTTGTAGACGGTGCTGTAAATGTTGTTGCTGAATCGACGATTATGGCCGGCAGGAAATTGAGAAGGATTCAGACGGGAAGGATACAGCACTATTTTTATATAGCATTGTTTGGATTGATTGTGGCTCTTCTCTGGCAACTTTTGTAAGTGGAGGATATAAATTATGGAATTTCCAGTATTAACGATCTTAACCTTTTCACCCCTGATAGGGACGGCGATTATTCCGTTTCTACCGAAGGGGAGCGATAAACTGGTCAAATGGGTGGCGCTCATAGCGACAATTCCGGCATTGATCTGCGGAGTCTGGATCTTCATCCACTTTGATCGCAGTGTTGCGGCGGTTCAGTTTGTTGAAGGGCCGTTTGAGTGGATTGGGAGATTCCACATTCAATATT
Organism: uncultured Pseudomonadota bacterium; assembly: GCA_964612405.1. Taxonomy (GTDB): domain Bacteria; phylum UBA10199; class UBA10199; family 1-14-0-20-49-13; genus CAZTCA01. The sequence continues at coordinate 12,017 of CAZTCA010000012.1, read as the reverse complement.
ATCTTGGGATAGACGGGCTTGCAACGCCGATGGCAATCCTGACACCTCTCATCTCAACAATTTGTATTATCGCGTCCTGGAATATTTCTAAACAGATCAAAGGATATTTTTCACTGTTTCTTTTGTTGCAGGCGGGTATGACCGGTGTATTTGTGGCACTAGATTTTTTCCTCTTCTATGTATTTTGGGAAGTGATGTTGCTCCCGATGTACTTCCTGATCGGAATCTGGGGAGGCCCCAGACGTGAATATGCGGCAATCAAGTTCTTCCTCTACACGTTAATCGGAAGCGTCATGATGCTTTTGGTGATGATCGCCTTCTATTTCTACACCGACGGAAACACATTTAATATCTTGAGCCTTGCAGATCAGTCGATCCATATCGGTCCTCTGACATCGCACACATTCAGATTTGTCTGCTGGCTGGCTTTGATGATCGCTTTTGCAATCAAGGTTCCGGTCTTTCCGTTCCACACGTGGTTGCCCGACGCGCACGTTGAGGCGCCAACCGCAATATCCGTTATCCTTGCCGGCATCCTCCTGAAGATGGGAATATACGGCATGATCCGTTTCTGTTTTCCTATCCTGCCGGATATAACTCTGGAGTTTGCGAAATGGATTGCAATCTTCGGAGTGATTAATATTGTTTATGGCACACTCTGTGCAATGGCTCAGAAGGATTTCAAGCGTCTAATCGCATATTCATCAATATCCCACATGGGATTTTGTCTATTGGGCATGGCAAGCTTTACGACCGAGGGCCTAAACGGCGCGGTCATGCAAATGTTCAACCACGGAACGATCACAGCCCAACTCTTTTTGATCGTCGGCATTCTCTATGAGCGCGCGCACCATCGTGAGATCGAAGGCTTCGGAGGTCTTGCAACGACGATGCCGCGTTATGCAGTCTGGACCGCGGTGGCGTTTTTTGCCGCACTTGGTCTTCCCGGATTCTCAGGTTTTATCTCTGAAGCGCTGGTCTTCATCGGCGCGTTCAAGACATGGCCATGGTATACGGTTATGTCTGCAACGGGAGTGGTATTGACAGCCGCGTATATTCTATGGACCTATAAAAGAATATTCTTGGGCAAGGTGAATGAGAAATATCAGGGCATGCAAGACATCACATGGCGTGAGACCGTGACATTGGCGCCTCTTGTTGTGATTGTTGTTGTATTGGGCGTCTATCCGAAGATCATGATAGATATAATGAACGCAACGCTGGTTAGTATAAATGCATTGATAATTGGTTAATATGTCAAATATCTTGAGTCTCATATATTTTATCCCCGAACTTCTGCTCTGCGGGCTTGCGATCCTGTTTCTCATCCTCGCCTTGCCGAAGGCTTTCAATAAAAAAGGGCTGGCATCTTATATAGCACTGGCCGGCATTATTGCATTTCTGGTCTTCGTGTTGGATCGCTGGCATGTGACGGGGCCGCCTCTATTCTGGGGGATGGTGACTATTGACAAATCAGTAAACTTTTTTGAAATGATCTTTGGCGTCTCAGCACTTCTGATTATAATCTTCTCACAAAAGTCCAAAGAACTGATCGGCGATGAATATGAATATTATGCACTGATCACCGGTCTTGTCCTTGGAATGTCTCTCCTGGCTCAGGCGTCTAATATCTTAATGATCTATCTCTCTTTGGAATTTGTGAGCCTCATGTCGTTCATGCTGGTCGGATATGTAAACGGCTCAAAGCGTTCCGCTGAGGCATCTCTAAAGTATGTACTATACGGCGCAATTGCATCCGGAATCTTCCTTTATGGTGCGAGCATCTTTTACGGTCTCACCGGTTCGCTCGATGTCACAAATTTTAAAATAATGAATGCAAGCGGTCTGTGGAATCTCTCTTCAATATTCATGCTCGCAGGTTTCCTCTATAAAATTGCCGCTGTCCCGATGCATTCGTGGTGTCCCGATGCATATGAAGGGGCGCCGACTCCTGTTACCGCATTCTTGTCTGTCGCACCGAAGGCGGCCGGTTTTGCAGTTCTTATGAGAGTGGCCGATGCAATCGGAGTTTCTTTCAGTTGGCCGATCATTATAGCAGTGATTTCAGCCGTGACGATGACGTTTGGAAACCTGGTTGCGATCCCACAGCAGAATGTGAAACGTCTTCTGGCATATTCCTCAATTGCGCATGCCGGATATCTGTTAATGGGCGTTGCGTGTTTCAGTAGAAAAGGGAATGAGGCCATCTACTTCTATTTTGTTGCATATCTCGTGATGAATCTCGGTGCGTTCCTCGTGGTGCAGATTATTGCCGATCAGTTTGGTTCTGAGACGCTGGAGACTTATAAAGGGATCGGCAGAAGAGGGACCTATGGTATTGTTTTGGGGATCGCAATGACAATCTTTCTGCTTTCGCTTACCGGAATTCCTCCATTCATAGGTTTTGTCGGTAAATTTTATATCTTCTCCGCCGTTCTAGATGCAAAACTATATTGGCTTGCGTTTATCGGAATCGCAAACAGCGTTGTCTCTCTCTATTACTACATGAGAATCGTCAAAACGATGTTCTTTGATGAAGCAACGGATACCTCTGAAGTTGTGGTAGGGAGTAAGAGGCTCGCAGTGGTCATGGTATCTCTTGCGACACTCACCATTTCTTTAGGTCTTACCTGGCAGTGGATATCTAAACTGGTCTCACAGATCAGTTCTTAAACCCCTTCACTCTAATACTTAAGACTGTGTGATTCAGATCGTTGATGTCCTCTTTTGTCAGTTTGGAAGTTTTTATGATCGCTCTTGCGGTTGGATCGTTCAACATGTTGTTGATTTCAAAATAATTCTCTTCCAGGACTTCTACATTTTTAAAGCCCGCGTCTCTCATTGTCTGAAGATAATCGTCTTTTTTGATGGCGCCGGAGATGCAACCAACATATGCAGAGACCGATTTTTTAATCTCATCCGGAAGTTCCTTTGTAATTACAATATCCGAAACCATTACGCGTCCGCCCGGTTTCAGTGTTCGATAGGCCTCTTTAAATACCGCGGGTTTATCAGGCGAAAGATTTATAACGCAATTTGAAATTATAATATCTGCCGTATTGTCATCGACAGGGATATTTTCTATCTCTCCCAGTTTGAATTCCACATTTTTATAACCGGCCTTTTTGGCATTGTTTGTTGCCTTTTCAATCATCTCCGGCGTCATATCAATTCCGATAACTCGGCCTGTCTTGCCGACCTTATTTGCCGATAGAAAACAGTCAAATCCGGCGCCCGATCCCAAATCTATTACTGTTTCACCTTCTTTAAGTGATGCGAGCGCTGTCGGGTTGCCGCATCCGAGGCCTAAATTGGCATCTTCAGGTACCGCACCCATTTCATCGCTTGAATAACCTATGTTTTTACTTATTGTTTTGGCCGTGGTATTGCCGTTACAACATGTCTTGACCGGCCCACAGCAAGAGCCGGATCCCTTGGCGATCTCAGCATAACCTTTACGCACAATCTCCTTCACGTCTTTATTATCCATAACTTTCTCCTTGTTTTTATGAGAGATGGTGCCTGACAAATAAAATGTCAAGAGGGATTAGTGATCACAGGTTCCGTGGCCTGAACAGGTATCATCTATCGTTATCTCCGGAAGAGTGCCGCCGACAAAGAGTTTTGCATTCTCTTCTACGGATGTATCAGAGGCCTTGTAGACCTTAATATCCATGGCGTTTAATTTATTCAGGGCGCCCAACCCAAGACCTTCCCATTTTTTCCTTATCCTTGCATATGCAACAGGGGCCGCCCCTTTCTGCATGTGGCCGAGGCCGTGTTCAAGGATCAGGAGCGGAACTCCGACCAGCAGGAGGGCTATTATATATGGTATAAGAAAAGCCCCGCCGCCGTTCTTATAGGCAATGTAGGGGAAGCGTCAGATGTTGCCCAGTCCTACGGCAGAACCTATCACCACGAGCAGAAAACCGAGTCTGCTCTTCCAGTTGGGTCTTGTGTGTGTATCCATATTTTATGAGATTTTGTTATATATCCACGCAAAGATGGCTCCACCAACGAAGCTGTCTATGAAGGCCAGAATGACTCCATAAACCAGGCCAATCGCGTTTACATTCAGCCAGCCGAGGTAGAATTGGTCGAAAAGATTGTATGGTGCCATCCCTTTGCCGAGCATGGCGAGGCCGATTGCCCATCCGACCATCAGGGCCCAGATAATGCCAAATGCCACTCCAAATGTTTTTATCTTCATAATCCTTTGTTGAAACCGACCATATCACAGACATTTTTAATTGTACATAACCTATTGACATATATGTAAAACTGCGCAAAATCATTCCCAAATGTCAGCGGATTACACACCTATTTTAATGCTGTTTTTGTTCGCGGTTTTTCTTGCCGCCGCTTTTGTGATTATTTCTGCTTTCCTGGGGAAGTATGGCGTCAAAAAGACAAATCTCGCTCCATACGAATGTGGCATCGATCAGGCAACTGTTCCGAGACAGCCCATCTCGGTCAAATTTTTTGTGGTAGCCCTGATGTTTCTCCTATTCGATGTTGAAATTGCGGTTTTGTATCCTTGGGCAACACTCTTCAAAAAATTTGTGGCTAATGGTTTGGGGCAATTCGTGTTGATTGAAGGCTTGGTCTTTATAGGGGTTCTGGCGGTGGGCCTTGTGTATATATTCAGGGTTGGTGTGTTGGATTGGGAAAAATAGAATGACAAATTTTGTTGTGACAAAATTGGCGGAAGTGGTGAACTGGGGAAGAAAAAATTCCCTCTGGCCAATGCCTTTTGCAACTGCGTGCTGCGGGATCGAATTTATGGGAGTTGTCTCTTCTCGCTTTGATATTTCAAGATTTGGCGCCGAGCTTGTCCGTTTTTCCCCCCGTCAGGCAGATCTCCTTCTGGTAATGGGGACGATATCATATAAAGAGGCTCCAATATTAAAACGGATCTATGAACAGATGCCGAGCCCGAAGTGGGTGATATCAATGGGGGCGTGCGCATCTTCCGGAGGTTTTTATAACAATTATGGAACTGTTCAGGGGGTCGATACAATTATCCCCGTTGATATTTATATACCCGGATGCCCGCCGCGTCCGGAGCAGATTTTAGATGCCATTGTGAAACTGCAGAAGAAAATTCAGGATGCGGGTTTGAACGGAGAGATTAATGGATAATCACGAGGTAAAAATAGTTTCCCGTGAAAATCTTGTAGATGAATGTCTGTGCCTTCGCAACGTGGATAAATATGAATATCTGATGGATCTGTGTGGAGTTGATTATCCCGGAAGGCCGGAGGGCCGTTTTGAAGTTGTCTACCATCTCTTCTCTTTTCAAAATAATAAAAGATTGAGACTGAAAGTGATCTTGGCAGAAAATGATCCTGTTGCGCCGAGCGTAACGTCTGTATGGAAAGCGGCAAACTGGTTCGAAAGAGAATGCTTCGATCTTTTTGGAATCAAGTTCAGCAATCATCCGAATTTAAAAAGGATTCTTCTCTTTGATGAATTCGAGGGGCATCCTCTGAGAAAAGATTATCCGATAGAGAGGCGGCCTGCATCTCTTCCGACACCCATAGATTTGAGAGATGATAATGACGGATCCTGGATAAATTTTGGGCCGTCGCATCCGGCAACGCACGGTACATTCAGAATCATGTTTAAACTGGACGGCGAAAAAATTGAAAAAGCAATTCCTGAGATTGGTTATCTGCATCGCTGTTTTGAGAAAGAGTCGGAAGATCATAAATACGCACAGATCGTTCCATATACGGATAGACTAAACTACTGCTCAGCGCTGATGAATAATGTCGGCTATTGCAAGGCGATTGAAGAACTCATTGGCATAACAATCCCCGAGCGCGCGCAATATATAAGAGTCTTGATATGTGAATTATCCAGAATTATTGATCACCTCGTTGCGGTCGGCGCCAACATCGTGGATATCGGAGCCCTCACGAATTATTGGTACACGTTTAATGTCAGAGAAGAGATCTATGACTGGATTGAAGAGCTTTGTGGTGCAAGACTCACAACTTCATACGTTCGCATTGGGGGAGTTGCAAATGACATACCTGCAGACACGTACACGAGAGTACCCGCCGCATTGAAAAGTCTGAACCGTGCCATCAAGGATGTCACCGGTCTTCTGGTTAAAAATAGGATATTTTTAGACCGCACTCGTAATATAGGCAGAATCTCCGCCGAAGATGCAATCAGTTATGGTTATACCGGTCCGTGTTTGAGGGCCGCTGGTGTTCCGTATGATATTAGAAAAGCTCAGCCGTATTATCATTATGACGAGCTTGATTGGGATATTGTGGTTGGTGAGAATGGTGACACATATGACAGAATTATGGTGAGATTTGAGGAGATGAGACAATCCGCCAAGATAATTGAACAGGTTCTGGAGTTATTGCCGGATGGCCCGATAATTGTCGATGACCCGCGCGTTGCCTTGCCGATAAAATCTCAAGTCTATGGTTCAATAGAAGGATTGATGAAACAATTTGAGTTGGTAGTGCATGGTATCAAGCCTCCGGCCGGAGAGATATATTCCTACACTGAAGCGGCAAACGGCGAGCTAGGATTTTATATAGTCAGTGACGGAAGCGAAAAGCCTTACAGAATAAAAGTGAGACCGCCGTGTTATGCAATTTACCAGGCATATCCGGATCTGGTGAAGGGCCACATGATCGCCGATTCGGTTGCGATTATGGGAAGCCTAAATGTAATTGCGGGAGAATTGGATAGATAATTTTATGTCATTTAGTTTGAGCAAAGAAAGAGAGCAGCAATTACGCGAGACAGTGAAGCGCTATCCAAACGCGCGTGCGGCGGTTTTGCCGGCCCTGTGGCTCGTGAAAGAGGAGAAGGGATATGTATCGGATGAGGCGGTTGAATATGTGGCAAAGGCGCTAGATCTTCCCGTCTCAGACGTTTTTGGAACACTCACATTTTATACAATATTTAATCGCAGGGAGGTTGGCAAATATCACATCCAGATTTGTCGGAATATCTGTTGCTGGCTCAGAGGTTCGGAAGATATTTTTAAATACATAAGCGCGAAGCTGGGGATCAGTGCGGGAGAGACTACTGAAGATAAAAAATTTACATTATCAACCGTTGAGTGTCTGGGCGCATGTGGTGGAGCGCCTGTGATACAAATTAATGATGATTACTATGAAGAGATGACAACGGATAAGGTGGATGAAATATTGGGGTCATTGCGAGGGCTTTAACCCGAAGCAATCCAGTGGGGACACTAGGTTGCTTCACTTCGTTTGCAATGACAAAGACAAATGGATTTTGTATTAACACATAATTTCAGAGTGATGAACGCACTCAGACTTGATGCGTATATGGGTCGCGACGGGTACAAGTCTTTGAATAAACTCTTCAGCATGAAACCGGAAGAGGTTGCAAGTGAGGTTCTGGCCTCAGGTCTTCGCGGTCGTGGTGGAGCGGGTTTCCCAACAGGAAGAAAATGGCAGTTCATTCCAAAGAATGCAGATGAAGTATTTCTGTGTGTCAATGCGGACGAAGGTGAGCCGGGCACGTTTAAAGATCGTGAGCTTCTGACAAAAGATCCGCATCGATTGATTGAGGGGACGATTATTGCGGCATATGCCGTGAATGCAAAAGTTGCCTATATCTATATTAGAGGAGAATTTTATAAACAGTATAAGATTTTAGAAACCGCAATCCAAGAGGCGTATGAAAAGAATTTTCTTGGAAAAAATATAATGGGGAAGGGTTTTGATCTGGATATCTATATTCACAGAGGAGCGGGAGCTTATATCTGTGGAGAAGAGACTTCTCTCATATCTTCAATTGAAGGCGGCAGGGGTTATCCAAAAATCAAACCTCCGTTCCCGGCGATCAAAGGACTCTTTGGCAAACCGACCGTTGTCAACAATGTCGAAACGCTGGCGGCGCTTCCATACATAATCAACAACGGTGCGAGTGCATATTCGGCGGTTGGAACGGAAAAGAGCAAAGGAACAAAATTAATCAGTGTTTCGGGCCACGTCAACAAGCCCGGAGTTTACGAGATTCCACTTGGGCTACCGCTCATGACGTTTATTCATGAGTATGCCGGCGGCGTATGGAAGAATAGAAGTCTCAAGGCGGTGATACCAGGCGGTTCATCGGTTCCGATAATGACCCCTATGGAAGTAAAAGATCTATTGCTCGATTATGAATCTTTGGGAACGGCCGGCACAATGCTTGGAAGCGGCGGAATGATTGTGATAGATGAGACAACCGATATGGTTTCAGTCTTAAAGGTTCTAGTAGATTTTTATCATCACGAATCATGCGGCCAGTGTACTCCGTGTAGAGAGGGGAGCGGCTGGGTTAAAAAGATTATGGATAGAATTCACGATGGCAGAGGGAGGCCCGGAGACTTGGAGCTTCTGGAAGATATTACGAGCAATATGATGGGCAAGACGATTTGTGTCTTTGCGGACGCACTTTCTATGCCGGTGAAGAGTTTTATTAAAAAATTCAGGAGCGAATTTGAAAAGCGTTTAAACGGCTAAAGCGGTTGAAACTGCTGAAACGGCTGAAACGGCTGGAACGGTTAGATATGGTAAAGATAAAGATCGACAACAAAGATATCGAGGCCAAAGAGGGTTCAACAGTTCTCAGAACGGCCCTTGAAAACGGAATATACATTCCTCATTATTGTTATCATCCGGCGCTCTCTGTTTCCGGAAATTGCAGGATGTGTGCGGTTGAGGTTGAGGGGATGCCGAAGCTGGAGATATCCTGCAATCTTGGAGTGAGAGAAGGAATGGTCGTTAAGACGGATACTGAAAAGGTAAAAAAGATGCGCGAGTCCGTTTTGGAATTTTTACTTATCAATCACCCTCTTGATTGTCCGACTTGCGACCAGGCAGGAGAATGTTATCTTCAAGATTATCATTTTGAATACTCCGGAAAACCATCGAGGTTTAAGGAAGAGAAAAATAGAAAACCTAAAGTCGTCGATTTGGGTCCGCATGTCATGCTTGATGATGAAAGATGTGTCTTATGCACGAGATGTGTTCGTTTCTGCAACGAGATCTCCAAGAGTAATGAACTGACTGTTTCAAGGAGGGGAGATAAATCTTTTATAACAACCGCTCCGGGGTTGAGGCTTGATAATCCATATTCTCTCAATACGGTCGACCTCTGTCCGGTCGGAGCACTGACGAGCAAAGAATTTCGTTTCAAGAAGCGCGCATGGTTTTTGGAATCAGCACCCTCCATCTGTCCCGGCTGTTCCAATGGGTGCAAGATGTTTATAGATCACGAAAAAGGTGTCATGTATAGATGGCGGCCTCAGGCCTCCATTAGCATGTCCGAATGGTTCAAGGGGAAGACTGCCGATTATCTGAGCGCATCGGACAGTCCGGTCTCCGGGTTTATGTGTAACGATGGAAGGCTTTCATATAAGGACTGGCAAAATGAAAGATTGAAGTCCTGTCAGGCTAGATCAAGTGTGGGATTGGTTTCGATTGGCACAAAAGATGCGTTGACGAAAATATCTTCCGCCCTGTCGGGCTGTGAAGGAGGAGATGTCGTCGGTTTAGTTTCTGCTCAATGTTCGTGCGAGGAAATTGATTCGCTGAAATCATTCCTGAAAGAGAAGATAGGAACAGACAAGATTTATAAAATTGCAAGAGGTTCGGGCGACTCCGTTGATGATAACATTCTCCTCAAAGCTGATAAAAATCCAAATTCCAAATATCTGGAAGATGTGGAGCCGATATCAGACAAACTTCAGGGGAAGGTGCTGATTATTACAGATTCAGTTTCCAAGGATGACTGGATGAAGATCATCAGCTTTAACTGGGAGACGGTAATTCAGATCACACATAGCAAATCATTGGTAGTCTCCGAGGCAGATATTGTTCTCCCCAGAGCGACGTTTGCGGAGACGAGCGGTTCGTTTGTGAATTATGAAGGCGTAAGACAAAATTTTGAAAAGGCGTTCGACCCAAAAGGAGAGACAAAATCTGTCTCCAAATGGATTGAGCTTTTAAACGGATAAAATGGAAATAGTTATCAGCATAATCAAAGTAATTGCTATTGCTTCGGCGGTCTTGACGCTTATCCCTGTCATGATCTGGTGGGAACGTAAAGGCTCGGCATATATTCAGGATAGGCGCGGTCCCAATCGTGCGCATATATTTGGAATCAGACTGGGTGGTCTTATTCATAATATTGCCGATGTTTTTAAACTGCTATTCAAAGAAGATATTATCCCGGAAAAGGCGCACAAAGTTCTATACGTCATTTCACCGATGATCGTGCTGGTTGTTGCAGTCTCTATTCTTGGTGTGATCCCGTTTGCCGCCCCGCTGAATATCGACGACTATCTTTTGAATTTTCAGATCGCAGACTTGAACATTGGCGTTCTATATATTCTGGCGATATCATCACTCGGGGTTTATGGAGCGATGCTGGCCGGATGGTCATCTTCCAATTCATATTCTCTACTCGGAGGCCTGAGAGCATCGGCGCAGATGATAAGTTATGAAGTGGCGATGGGTTTGGCGCTAATTGGTGTGTTGATGTATTCCGGATCAGTGAAGTTAGATGAGATAATTGTTTTTCAGGGGACGGCCTTTTGGGATTGGAATTTCCTGAGACAGCCGATTGCGTTTATTCTTTTTCTAGTTGCCCTTTTTGCGGAGACAAATAGAAATCCGTTTGATCTGCCGGAAGGGGAATCTGAAATTGTTGGTTTTCACGTGGAATATTCGAGTATGAAATTTGCCCTCTTCTTCATGGCAGAATATGCGCACATCGTTGTCGGGTCGATGATTTTAGTCTGTCTGTTTGTCGGCGGATGGCAGGTGCCGTTTCTTTCCACTGAAGACTTGGTGGAATATATGCCGTTTATTCTGAAGGTGTTGTGTCCGGCCGATGCGGTAGTGATGATATTTGCCGGATATAAACTTGCGAAGAGGGCAGGAAAATTTGGATGGGGTGACATGCGTGACTATGAACCGCTCATTTTTGGCTTAATCATGCTGTTCGGCGGGATCGGCATTATTGTATTTGTGATGTTGGGAGGCGTTAACCTCTTCCCGGAATGGATGTTTGAGATATTTGCAAGAATAGTTCAGATGAAAATCTTTTTATTGAAGACGCTCTCTGTTTGCTGGTTGTTTATCTGGGTCAGGTGGACGCTTCCGAGATTCAGATATGACCAGCTTATGAAACTGGGTTGGGGGGTAATGGTGCCTCTGGGACTTATTAATGTTATTATTACAGGCTTTCTGTTAGTTAGATAAATTATGGCATTTTATATCATTGCCACATTGATCGTTGCAACTGCCCTGCTGGTTATCTTCAGCAAGAACACGATTATATCTGCGCTCTGGCTTGTTGTGTGTCTTTTCATGCAGGCGGCTCTCTTTGTTTTGTTGGATGCGCATCTTGTTGCCGCTCTTCAGGTTCTTCTATATGCCGGCGCCATCATGGTCTTGATAATATTTGTGATAATGGTCCTGAACCTGGCCCCCAAATCGCTGAAGTTTAAGACGATAACAGGGGAGAGGATAATTATCGGCAGCGGTGTTTTATATGTTGCAGGCGCGTTGGGGATAGCCATCGCAACCCTTGGAACAGTTGGAACGGCTGAAACTGCTGAAACGGTTGGAACAGTTGCGGGTGTTGGAGAAATTCTACTCACAAAATATCTGGTACCGTTTGAGCTGATTTCGGTGCTTTTATTGGTAGCAATCGTCGGGACGGTTGTTTTGAGTCAAAAGGACAAATGATGAATTATTTAATTTTGAGCGTCATCATATTTTGTATCGGGGTGGCTGGCATCCTGATCAGGAGAAACTTGATTGTGATTCTGATGTCCGTCGAGCTGATGATCTCAGCATCAAATATTGCCCTTGTGTCATTTTCAAAGACGCATGGCTCGCTCGACAGCCAGGCAGTTGTGTTGTTAATTTTTGTGATGGCGGCGTGTGAAGCCGCGGTTGGTCTTGCGATTATTATTCAGGCGTGGAGGCTCCGAGGTTCTATCGATCTTAGTCTGTTTAATG
>CAZTCA010000011.1:0-21065 GCA_964612405.1 uncultured Pseudomonadota bacterium | reverse complement strand
TAGCTGAGTGCATGTCATGCTTAGATATTCTGTTATCTTATAATCTGATATCTGAATCTCTCTATTCTGAAATCTGTTCAGAGCTAAAAATATCTTATGCAATGATTGGGAAGCTCAGTCTGGTTCTGGGGTCTTAGATCGCAGTTATAGATGATGCTAGTTATTTATTGTGCGCGAAATATTCTCTCACAAGCCTCTTCATATATTCTGCACGTTTGTTGTATAATCCCTTCAGCTTGCGTTTCTTGACTGTCGCTAGTGAATAGTGTGTGAGCAACGGGAGTGCGACCGTGACATCCAGATAGGCCACAACCGCATCCGGCAATCTGTTAGGATCAACTTTCCCCCAACTGACAGCCTCGTGTGGCGTTGCGCCTGAGAGTCCGCCTGTATCCGGGCGTGCATCGGTCACCTGGAAGAAATAATCCTGACCAACTTCTTTTATTCTCAATATCTCCTGAATCTGCGGTTCGGTCTGGAGCATGAAATTTTTCGGAGATCCGCCGCCCATAAGAACGACCGCAGACTTTCCTCCGTTTCTCTTTGCCGCAAGAACGAAAGAAGTGGTCTCATTAACATCAATAGATGGATTGACGCGCAGTTTGTTTCCTTTTAGTTCAATTCCGGCAATATTCATTCCAATTGTAGAGTCACCCGGTGAGCTTGTGTAAACGGGAACGTTTGCCCTGTATGCCGCGGCAAGAACGGAGACATCTTTCAGGCCGGATTTTTTCTCCCACTCTGCGGCGTATTTACCAATAAGATGATGAAGTTCTCCGGTCCCCATCTCTTTTTGAAACTCCGGTTGTGTCAGTATTGAGCGGAGAATGTCATCAGTTGCCATCAGACAGTCGGTATAACCCAATAGCACGTCGTAGATGCGGACAACGTCATTAGTTCTCAAGTCGGAATCATCAACAAGCGGCGAACCTATATGAAGCGGAAAATTGAACGCAAAATGCAGATCGTGATAAAGATTTGCACCCGTCGCCACGATCCAGTCTACAAATCCGGCCTTGATCAACGGGACGATACACGCCGCGCCGAGCCCGGCTGGTGTGAGCGCTCCGGCAAGACTCATTCCAACAGTCACATCATCTTTCAACATCTTTTCTGTGAAGAGCCTGCAACCCTCTTTGAGGCGTGCGCTGTTATAAGCAAGAAAGGAATTATCAATTATATCTTCAAGAGACTCTTTGCCGGTGATCCCTTTTGGCAGAATTCTTTTTCCCGAGAGATATTTATGTTTATTCGGACAATTTTTCTTCTTCATCCAGTCCGGAAGTTCGCTCATGTTTTCGCGTGTTCTGTGTGATCGCTTCATAAATATCTCCTATTTAACAAAGAGTGTCTTTGCCGGCGGTATACCGTTAAAATATGTCGTGCTTGCAATTGAATATGCGCCGATGTTCGGAATATATATAACATCGTTGATGTCAAGTTCCGGCAATTCGACCGTGCGCGCAATGATATCATGCGAGTCACACGTGGGTCCGGCAAGCGTTGATATGTGTGTTAAGCCTTTTTTGAAGACGTTGTATTCATACTGGCAGAAATCATAAGGGATGCCGGAAAGCGCGCCATAGATTCCGTCATCAATATAATACCAGAGTTTATTTTCACGAATAGATTTGCCGATGACTCGCGTTATCAGCGTACATGCGGGTCCGCAAAGGGCTCGTCCGGGTTCGGCTATAATGCGAACGAAACTGTCAAAAAGTCTGTCAATCTCCGAAGAGAGAGTTGGGCCGAATCTTGTGAAGAGATCCTCATCATTTTTGAAATGTTGTATTGGCATCCCTCCTCCAATATCAACAATAGACAGAGGAATCTGTTTTAATTTTGCGTCCCTGAATATAATAGATGCAAGTTCAAAGGCCTCAATATAATTTTCCATGTGTGTGCATTGAGACCCGGCATGAAATGCAACTCCCGTCGGTTTCAACCCAAGTTTATGTGCCTTTATCAGAAGCTGTATTACGTCTGTCGGCTCGGCTCCGAATTTCAGAGACAACTCAACCACTGAACCGACGTTTGGAACCTTCACTCTCACGAGTACCCGAGAACCGGGGGCATGTTCGGCAATTTTATATAGTTCATATTCGGAATCGAACACCGTCAGATCGACATTTTTATCCATTGCAAACTGCATTGTCTCAGGCCTCTTCACCGGATTCGCGAAAATAATTTTCTCCGGAGAAACGCCGAACTTCAGAACAAGGTCGATTTCATATTGTGAGGCGCAGTCGAATTCTAGGCCCATCTGGGCAAATGTTTTTATGATATCCGGGTGAGAATTTGCCTTAACTGCATAAAAAGGTTCAACGCGCGGAAGGAGTTTTCTGAACTTTTCAACCTGATCAACCAGTGCCTGTTTGCTGACAAGAAAGAGGGGAGTGCCGTGCCTTTTAATAAGGTTGGTTATGTTACGCTCAAAGTTTTTACCGTTCGGGCTTGGCATCTTTATTAGCTAGCGCATCTATGACCTTTGACCTCCCTAGTCAACCGCTTTTTTCACCGTCGGGTAACTTCATCTCTTATCCAATGCCACTGCCGTCTGGTTATACAGGGGTCTGACCCCGTTGTGCGAAAGAACCTGATGTCACTGCCGTCTGACAATGGGCATAATTTTATATTGCAAGCGCGGGCCCTTTTACCTAAGATGGCGGCTCAATGACCCAAGAAGAACTTTCAAAGGTCTATGACCCTAGTGAGGTTGAGGACAAGTGGTACTCGTTTTGGCTCGCCGGCGGCTGTTTTGCGGCCGATCCCAAGTCAAAGAAGAAGCCGTATAGCATAGTCATCCCTCCGCCGAACGTCACAGGCATTCTGACCCTTGGGCATATTCTCAATAACACGCTCCAAGATATCCTCTGCAGGCGTAAAAGGATGGAAGGACGCGAGGTTCTCTGGCTTCCCGGCACCGATCATGCCGGAATTGCAACACAAACGGTTGTTGAAAGAACCCTCAAGAAAGAGGGTCAGATCAAGCATCGCGATGATTTGGGGAGAGAGAAGTTTTTGGAGAAGATATGGGAGTGGAAGGATAGGCACGGTGGAATAATAATCAAACAGCTAAAAAAACTGGGTTGTTCCTGTGATTGGGATCGTGAGGTCTTCACAATGGACGGTCTCGATTCCAAACACCCCAACCCCCGTGTGAATTATTCCGAATGTGTCCAGAAAGTTTTTGTCGATCTCTACAAAAAGGGATTTATTTATCGCGGCAAGAGGATGGTTAACTGGTGCCCCGTGTCTCGCACCGCACTTTCAGACGAAGAAGTGGTGATGAAAGAGGTCGATAGCCAGATCTGGTATTTAAAATATCCGATTGTTGACAGCAAAGAATATATTATTGTGGCTACCACACGTCCTGAAACGATGCTTGGCGATGAAGCGGTGGCGGTCAATCCCGAAGATAAACGATATAAAAATCTGGTTGGCAAAAAAGTCCTTCTGCCACTTCAAAATAAACAGATCCCGATAATCAAAGATGAACTTGTCGAGCTGGAATTTGGAACGGGTGCCGTAAAGGTTACGCCGGCGCATGATCCTGCAGATTATGAAATGGGGGTTAAGCACAATCTTCCGCTGACTGTAGTGATTGGCCACGACGGCAGGATGACCGAGGCGGCCGGCGAAAAATATGAAGAGATGGACAGGTTTGAATGCAGAGAATCGGTTGTGAGAGACTTGGAAGAACTTGGATTGTTGGAAAAGATCGAATCGTATAAACACAATGTGGGTTATTCTCAGCGTGCCGACGTTCCGGTTGAGCCAATGGTCTCAGAGCAATGGTTTTTGAAATATCCTTGCGTGAAAAAATCTCTCAAAGCTGTAACGTCCGGCAAGATCGGATTTTGGCCGGAGCGTTGGAACAAGGTCTATTCGCACTGGATGGAAGGAATTCGCGACTGGTGCATTTCGAGACAACTCTGGTGGGGGCATAGGATTCCTGCTTGGCATTGTACGCAGTCGCTCGTCGCTAATCGCTCGTCGCTAGCAACAAGCAACAAGCAACAAGCAACAGATTGTCCGCCAACTGTATCGATTGAAAAACCAAATAAGTGTCCAAAGTGTGGATCAACTGATTTAGAACAGGACCCCGACGTTCTAGACACGTGGTTTTCAAGTTGGCTCTGGCCGTTTGCAACAATGGGCTGGCCGGAGAAAACTGATCTTCTCAAAAAATTCTATCCAACAACGGATCTTGTCACCGGCCCCGACATAATATTTTTCTGGGTTGCACGAATGATAATGGCAGGTTTCCAGTTCATGGGCAAAAAACCTTTTGATAATGTTTATTACACCGGTATTATCCGTGATTCTCAGGGCAGAAAGATGAGTAAATCCCTTGGCAATTCTCCCAATCCGCTTGACTTGATAGATAAATACGGAGCTGACGGCCTTCGTTTTGGTCTCATGCTTGTTGCGCCAAAAGGACAAGATATTCTTTTTAGTGAAGATAGAATTGAAGTTGGCAGAAATTTCATGAATAAACTCTGGAATGCCTCAAGATTTATCATGATGAACCTCCCAGATGGTTTTCACGAACGCACGAACGCACGAACGCACGAACGCACGAGTTTGGCAGACAAATGGATCCTGAATTGCCTCCAACACACAATCAACGACGTAAACAAGGCACTGGATACTTATCAATTCGATACCGCCGCCCGTTCGATATACCAATTTGTGTGGGGAGAATATTGTGACTGGTATATTGAGCTTGCAAAAACACAATTCGAAAACAACAAAGAGACAACACTGAAAGTTCTAATTCACGTCCTAGATAATATTTTACGCCTGCTCCATCCATACGCCCCGTTTATAACTGAAGAGATTTGGCAGAAGCTCAGACCAGAGACCAGAGACCAGAGACCAGAGACTATTATGTACAGTGCATTCCCGAAACCGGTGAAAAAGATTGAATATGAAATTGAGGCAAAGAAGATGCAGTTGGTCATGAACACGGTTGCCTCAATTCGTAATATCAGAGGAGAACACAACGTCTCCCCGTCTAAAAAAATCAACGTTATTTTAACGTCGAAAAACAGATCGGTCATCAAAGATTTGGAGGAGTGCAAGGCCTTCATTCTGGAGCTTGCCAAGATTTCAGAGCTGTCCATTCTTCACAACGCACCGCCTGTCAAAAAGGCTTCAGCGGCAGTTGCGGGTCCGGTGGAGATATTTGTGCCGTTAGAAGGAATGATAGATCTCTCAGCCGAAAAAGAGAGACTTGCTAAAGAGATAGTGCGAGTGGAAAAATATGCGGCAATGACAGAAGGAAAACTCTCCAATAAAAGTTTTGTGGATCGTGCGCCAAAAGATGTGGTCGAGAAGGAGAGGGCCAGACTAGCCGAAACACGGAGCGAATTGGAAAAGTTGAACAAGGCCATGTCTGAATTATCATGAAAGAGATAGATCAACTTATTAAGCTTGCATTAAAAGAGGATATCGGCTCGGGAGATATCACAAGCAATGACATTATCTCCGCCAAGTCCAAATCCACTGCCAAAATAATCGCCAAAGAGAGGCTTGTTGTCGCAGGAACCTTTATGATTGTCCGCGTATGTAAGGCCGTTGATAAAAAGATAAAGATCTGGCTCAAAGAGGACGACGGCACAGTAGTGAAGAAGGGCGATCTCATTGCCATTCTAGAGGGCCCAACGAGAAGCCTTCTCACCGCAGAGAGGACGGTTCTAAATTTCCTTCAGCGTTTGAGCGGGGTTGCAACCGAGACGAGAAAATATGTGGAGGCAGTAAAGGAGACAAAGGCCAAAATTCTGGACACAAGAAAGACAACTCCCGGCTGGCGTATCATTGAAAAATATGCCGTTCAAGTTGGCGACGGGGTAAATCATCGTTTCGGACTCTATGATATGTATCTTATAAAAAATAATCATGTTGATAGTGCCGGTTCGGTTACAAAGGCAGTTGAGGCAGTGAAGGCGAAGAAGAGACAGAAGATTTTGATCGAAGCGGAGGTGAGGAACAAAAAAGAATTGTTGGAGGCCTTGTCAGCCGGAGTTCATGTTGTGATGTTAGATAATTTCACGCCAAAACAGGTGAGCGATGCGTTGAAGATTGTAAAACTTTTTAAACCGCGTCCGAAGGTTGAGATTTCGGGCAATATTTCGCTTAAAAATATCAAAAATTATGCACGATTGGGCGTCGATTTTATATCAGTTGGTGCTGTCACGCATTCGGCAAGGGCTGTTGATATCAGCATGAGTATAGAATAAGCTCCAAACAACACAAAATAAACCAATAATATCAATATGTTATAGCATAAAAAAGTACGCAACTTATTACCAGTTCAGCCGATGTTAACCCTAAGGGAGTAGAAAGCCATTAATAGAGTGTAACTTGTTAAAACCACTGGGTTCTCATATCCTGCGGACGCTGGGCCACAATCTCCTTGAGTTTGGCCGCTCCCTAATTTCTGCATCAGACAAAAAATCTGAGTCTGATTCTGCGGCAAAGTTTGCCAAAAGTTCGTTTGAATTAGATTCTAACACAACCAACAATCCGTTTATCTGCGCCAATCCAAATGCGCATACATCCAATCGGGCAAAGATGTTTGGTAACAATCCGCACCAATCACTTCTTGATTGCGGATATAATCTTCAAGATGCGTCCAGATATGCGGACCTGATCAAGGCGTTCAGTGACAGCGGCGAAAAAGTTTTCATTCGCCATCCGCGTATCATGGCGATTATGGCAGATTTGGTTGCGCCCCAAATTGCAAAGAATGCCTTGAGTATGGTGAAGGAGTTAGAGTCCTTCTACAAGAACGAGATGTATGATGAGTTGATGCGGGATGCCTTACTTGAAAGAATGTCAGTGTATAAGGGAGGACTTTCACTGACTCGTGATCTAGCTCTTCAAAACGCCGCATCTCTGGAACAGGCGGCAGACGATCTGCTTGTCACAATCGGTATAAAAAAGGCCCAGCTTGAAGTTCTGGCAAGAGATAAAAAGGTTAAGTATGAGGATGTTCTTCGCCAACAGAGAGAAGTTGAGGCGTGGGTTAATGCAATAAATATTTACGGCATGATCAAAAATGCCGCAAATCTTCCAAGAGACGGTTCGGTTGTAAAAGAGGTGAGGTTCGGCCTTGTCAAGGCACTTGCCACAGGCGACGTTGATGAAATTAGAAAGGCATCAAGGGTTGCTAAAAAACTTTTAGCCATTGGAGAATTGTTATCTACCAAGGCAGAAATGGTTTCTCATTCTTCTGCGCCGGTAAAGATTGGGCACATTCCGTTTAAATTTTATTATGAAAATGCCGGGGAAGATAGTCTTGTCCCGCATGACGAACTGAATAACACAACTGTCTCATTAGAATTTGCCGAGATCGGCACAACCGATCCGGTACGCGCCATAGAACTTACAAGATATCTCCACAAAATAGACGCTGTAGAAAAATTTATAAAGACCGGTGCTGTCACGAGAGATCTCGAGGCAGGCAGTATGGATTTGAGCGAGATTTTAGAAAAGGCCTTTATGGATTCAGCCAATTTGATGCGCGAGGCAAAGGTTTCAGATTTTCTACAGGCCCTGAAGATTAGAGATACCCTAAAGACAATGGAGGCTGCGTCTAACCCCAACTCCGAAACAGGCAAGAAGATGAGTCTTGCCAAGAGCGGTGGGGAATTGATGAATCTGGCCGGCCTTGCGGAAGACTTGAGTGCTTATAAAATTAACGATCTCGGTATTGATCTGGTTGCGCTGGAGAGTTTGAAAGATGGCCTTGTCACTCAATTGAAAAAAGAGAGCGAATGGTTGAACGGGATTGAGGATGATTTGCGGAAAACGCTCAATTCGCTCGATAGAATCCATCCAGATACCAGAGATGCAGATAAGATATCTGGGATTATAAGTTTAAAACTTTCCCTATCTTCTGCTCTTGAAGAACAGCAAAGTCGCGCAAATGAGTTGAGGAAGAGACTCGAGAATGCAATTGATTCTCTCGAGACAAGCCCGCCGATAATGGAGAGCCCTGCCGAGATTTCAGAATCTCATAGAGAAGGAAGTCTAGATTATGTGGTAATTTGTAATCAATATCTTGATGCGATCCATCAGGCAATAGATGTTTCAAGAGAGATTGGCACAATGAAGTGGAGAAAGGCCGCGCTTGATATTTCTGAGTATAATTGGAATCCGCTGAAAAGTAATCTCAGGAGGAGAGTGTCAGATGAAAGCTATTCTCACATCTTCAATAGAGCAGATATTGCGATAAGAGAGTTTGAGGCGATGAGCAGTGGGCACGTTGATTCAGATGAAAGCTATGCCGCATACGTCAACGAAGTTTCGAGATTGTCAATAGAAGGAAATTCAGAGGAAGAACTGGCAACTGCTGTCGAATCTTTTGAGCGCCATGGTCGAGTTCAGAAGATGACGAGGAGTATAGATGAACAGCTCTTCATAATGGGCCAAATACTGGGCACCATTGAAGCAAACGACGAGACCCGATCAAGGGTATCAAGTCAGTATCGATATGCCGGAATAGATCATAAGGCTCCGATCGATTACACGGTTCAGCTCCTGAAATTAGCTAAACGGGAACTTGCAATAGGGAATGAGGAGGCGGCAGAGGCATATTTTGTAGAAGCCGTCATGTCTCCAAACTTTGAATATGTGCAGAGAATTGCGGAGACAGAAGGCAGTGCTCTGGCGATTACCGAGATTTATAATACGGCAAAAGAGGTCGCGATAACCGTGCTTGCCGGATATGTTGCGATGGGTTTTGAAACTGTGGCCGCTGTGACGCGAGTTGGAACAATGTGGAGACGTGTCAAAGACGTTTATAACACAGCAAGGGCGGTACGAAAGACGAATGACATTCGTACTTTGGCTATTGATATAGCAAGGGCCGCAGGTAATTTTATTGTCGAAGGCGGTCCAAAGGCCGTAAGATTTGCTACGCACTCTTTAGGTTTTCACCTTGGAAGCGCATTTTTACACAATGGAACAAAAGGTATCTGGGATTCACGTCTTTCTACAGCGGACAATCTGATCGGACATGGCCTTGGTACAGCAGAGATGATGTGGATACTATTGTCTATCGGTGGAGGAACGCGGATTGTTGACAGTGTAATTAGTAGAATGGTCTTTACGGAACGGGCCGTTGCAAATCTTGCCGCCGCAGGGCGTATTATTACAAAAGAGGCGGTTACCGCAGAAGTTCAAGTAATTAAAGCCGGCTTGAAGGGTTTTGAGAAATGGGCCTATCACGGGGCGATGATCGGCGGTGAATTCGGAGCGTTTACATTTGCGGAAGGGTCACTCCTTGGGATGACAGAGGCATATCACAAGGGCATCTCAAACATTGATTGGGATCTTGTCTATCAGTCCACAGCCTCTTGGGAAGCAAACAAGCACAGAGCAGAATTTCTTGCCGGTTTGAAAATCTTCCACGCGACATTGGGCAAACCGATATCTGAAAAACTGAACTCTGCGGCAAGAGAGAGGATATACGAAGCGCACAAAGAGATTTTTAATGAATACAGATCAAGGGCTGAAGCCGCGGTAGATAAGTTGAATATTCTGACAAAGTCATCTCCCGATAAATGGACAGATAGGAAACTTAAATTGTGGATAAGGAAATTGAGAGAGGCCCTTGAAGCAAGAATCGCCCTCAAAGAACAACTTCCAAAATTTGTGCAGGACGGCTCTCTCATTGAAGAACGTGCCGCGTTGGCAGAGCTGAAAGAGATAGAAAAGGGTTCATACATGGGCGGGGGGGTGTATCGCGTTGATTCCGGTTTTGCTGTTACACCCGCGATGTATATGGACGTGGTCCAAAGAGCCGTTATTGATCCCAAATTACAGGCCCAAATCAAAGAGAGTGTTATAGGCAAAATGGACTGGGTTTTATTTGACGATGAAGTTGCCGAACTCCAAAAGACAAAAGATGTCTCCACCATGCACGCAAAGCTCGCTGAATTTATCAAGCCAACGCCCGAAGCTCAACTTCCAGTCTCCGGGTGGGAACTTGTAGATAGGGTGATGGATGCCGATCACCTGCTCAGATATTTAACATTTATTACCGAACGGCGACTGCTTTGGGTGTCCAATGAACAATTAATCCAATTAAGATACAGGTTAATATCTAGCGATCCTGCCGAAATTGCCTACAAGGCTAATTATGAAGATGGGCGCGAAACAGATCAGACTACGCTGATGAAATTTTTTGTGTCAGACGGAAAGATGAGGGGAGGTTTGAGAGAAGTTGTCCAAGCGCTCAAGGTATTAAAAGTACATCTGGATTCGGCAATACCAATGAGTGGGTTTGAAGCCTCAAGGGCCATTAAAGAACTTGGTACATATTTAAGTGTATATGAAAAAACGCCCCTTGTTGGAAATGAGAATTCACAAGTTGCCCAACTCTTCACACTTTCAGATATCTGGAAACTAGATGACAGATCACAGGAGATTCAGCCTCTTGTTGTGGCAGACATTCTGGGCCTGCGTGCGTCGGAGGGGGTTGAGGGCCAGAATTATAATCTGTCCA
Source organism: uncultured Pseudomonadota bacterium (assembly GCA_964612405.1). GTDB lineage: Bacteria > UBA10199 > UBA10199 > 1-14-0-20-49-13 > CAZTCA01. The sequence continues at coordinate 10,546 of CAZTCA010000011.1, read as the reverse complement.
AAAAAGAGATTCTATTAAAGGCGGCTGATGCCTTTGGAAATATCAGGAGAATTTACAATGTAAATCTGGTTGATATACGTGCCGACGAATTAAGTGAAGTGCGGAATGCACTTATCAGTGAAGCCTCGCCGGCGCTTCTTGATGCCATTGCAAAGATTGATCCCAAGAGCGAAGATGCGAAATTGATTCTGGAAAAATTGCTGATATTTGTAACCCGCACCAGGCTTGTTGAATTAACCGATCGCGTTGCAAAGTGGCGACTTGTCAAAGATCCGTTTAGAAAAGAAATTAATGCAATAGATGAAGAATATTCAGGTAAATTTGCTGAAACGCCTTTTTATCTCTCTGCCGCACTAGTTGACGGCTTGGCAGAAAGAGCGATCGGTGAAAAAGAGGGGCTATTTAGTCTTCTCGTGAGGATGAGTGCATTGCCGATGAGCATAACGTCGCCGTTCGACGTCGACTCAACATCTATCCAACACATGAAGGCAAGTAGCAGGGGAAGGAAAACAGCCGAGAAGTTAATTAATGAAGATATAATTCCGGAAACACTGACAGTTATAGAAAGGGTCTATTCTTTCAGTCTGAGCCCGGACGAAAGAGGGTCTGTCACGGCAGGCCTATATGCGCGGCTAGTGGAACTCTCGGCGGCAGAAATTCTTGCCGTGTATAAGATGAGTCCGCTCGCCAGACTTGAGTTCTTTGAAAAAATGTCATTTGTAGATCCTCTTCAAATTGCAAATTCAAGATACGGTCCAAAAAAGCCGGGAGGAAACGGGCCGGCACAGCTCGCCCTTATTAAAGATGAGCCATCGTCGGACGATGATAATGGTCCGCTTGTTGCGAGTCCTTTGCAAAGCGTTCTAAAATTTGCCGGAGAATTTCTTGAGAAAGGTTCAAAACTGGACCGGCCAGAAGATTTGCCGGTGCCGGTTCCGTATACAGGAGAGAAGAGCGGTAGAGTATATCTTGATGGAACCAAAGACGGCGGTGAAGATCCGTCGGTTAAACGTGGTGGATCGATTGACGCTCTATTGGTTGCAGGTGGTAAAAATGGAAACGGGACAGGCGCCTCCGGCGAATATCGCGAGAGGGTGAATATTAAAGGCATTGAGTCGTCAAGTGAAGAAGTGGGCCTGATAAAAATATATACAAAAGCCGTCTTGGGTCAGGCAGGATATGATGCCAAAGCTTCTTTCCCTCTATTTGACTATGTTATTTTAAGACACGATCCATCAGAATCCAAAGAAGATGTCTATTATGTTGTAGAAGTTCCAAAAGATCTTGACATGTCAAATACGGAAAAGATGGATGAATGGATTTCAACAATCGTAAAGAAATTCGCTCAAGTTTCAGAACTATTTAATGAGCAGGCAGAAGAGTATGTGGCACAAAAAGGATTTGTTTTCCCATTCAAGTTGAAAGTGGTTGTTCCGGATGAATTGATCGATCATGCGAACGATATGTTCGACAGGTTTTATGCCGAACTGCAATCTCTGGCTAGGCTTGGAAAGACAGCGATATCAAGCCTAACTCTTGATTTGAAAAATTATAGAGGAACCGCGGCAGATTATGACAGCGATGTTCGGCCGGCGGTCAATGCCATATATCCAAGAATCAGGGAGATACATTCATTTCTCAAATCTGCATTTGACATGGTTCTTCAATCTCAGAATGCCGATGCCAGCGGCAAACTTCGTTTCACAAGAGGAGTCCATAATATAAACAATGATCTAACTCCAACATTTGGATATGTCGAATTATATCCAAGCGAGGTTAGTGAGGGCAGGCCAATTGATTTAACCCTTTTATTTCCTGTCATTGATGATGTCGGTTCAGTTGTAGAGAGAACATGTAGCCTATATAAAAGTGTTGCAAAAGATGCCGATGTTGATCTGAAAATTGAGATTTTACCTGAGTTATTTAAAATAAAACTTTCGAGTGGAGAGATTTCAGATCTGCGCGGAATGATGAATAATATCGTCTCTAATGCCGTTAAATATCACAATGATGAACTAGAGAAAGGACAGAGAGCTGTTGTTGTACGTGCAGACCTTGGAAAAGATGGAGAAGTGGTTGTCGATGTTATTGATAACGGCTTGGGAATGACAGCTGAAACCGTTGGAAGTATTGGCAGAGCACACTTCAGAGCAGAGGATGTGAAAGATGTCAGGCCAGGAACCGGCCTTGGCCTTGTTGACGTGTTTGAAAAAATCAATGATTTGAATGGTGTTCTTACTGTCACATCTACAAAGGATGGAATTACAACTGTAAGAACGATTTCCAATCTGTCGGATGAAATAGACACACAGAAGACTGACAATCCAAACGGATCAAGATTTGTAATCAAGATTCCAAATGGAAGCAAAGTGCCTATAGAACCGGAGGATGTTCAGGTTCATAAAGATGGGCCAACAATAAATGACGATGCCGCAAAAACCGATAGCAGTAAATTATCCATGGCTCCTGGGGAGGAGAATCGTGTTAGAGATCCGTTGATCGTTGAGGCTATTTCTGTCATCCGCAAAATTGCGGAAGGAGATGACGGAATGTTGTCTCAATTATTCGGCTGGATGACAGAACCGCTAAAGAGGGCAAAGCTTATCATGGCCCTTGTGACCTCTGGCGAGCCGCTAAGCAAAGAAGAACAATTACGTCACGGCGATTTTATACTCCTTGATAATAAAGGACACAATCCTCCAGTGACTACTGCCGTTGTGACCAGAATTGAGGGTGACGATGTCTATGTTGCAATTCATGAACCCCGCACTACTTTTTCAGCAAAAGAGGTGGCGCTAAAGAGTTTGCCTGATTGGATTGGGGAGAGACGTGCCTTCAGAATAGCACGTGAGGGTGATAATTTTCTCTATGCAAGAAGTATGGCCATAGCGGAGCGGAGATTCCAGAAATTAGATACACCACTGCCAATGAAGTTTTTAGATTCGGGCAGAAAGATTCCAGATTCAGAGATGTTGAATATGGAAAGACAAAAATATGCGGTCATTGGCGGAGGTGGAAAGATAATCAGTGAGGGGAGTGTTTACGACATGTGCTATGACTGGGTCTCAGACAAAATGGGCTGGACTGAAAGTGAGCCGGTTTTTGCAAAACTCTTGAAAGAAGCAGATCTTGTCGATCCGTCGAATGTGAAAGAGGGCGATATTGTCATATATATGAAGGATGAAACAGACACGGCCCATAAAGTGGATTATGGCACATCGCTAGGAAATTATTCATACCGCGCTCCGGATCATACTTATAGGATAGTTAACGGCCGTGTATTGGGGATGAAACATATCGGTATTGTAAAACATGTTAGCGGCGATGATATTACAGTTGTTTCAAAATGGGGGGGTGGTCCTGTCTATGAACACCCGCTGGATGTCATAGCCGCAAAATGGGGCGACAGAGCGATCTTTTTCAGGATGCGTGGAGAAAGAAAAGAAATTGAACCGTTTGAATTGTGGGTGGAACCAGAAACTCCGGCAGGTGATAAAGTTTCTGATGCGAAGACATCTACAAATCAGACGCTTAGCCCAATTGCAGTTTTCAGAAAACTTCCGAGCAATCATTCAGGACCTGAAAGGTTGCATGAATCGTTAAAGAATGCAGGAGTATCTGATGTTGAAATCTCTATGATATTGCCTGTGGCGAAGTTAGTTTCCGGTGATAAGCTTACTGCTGTATGTGAAGAGACTGCCAGAATAGTAAATGAGCTCAAAGATATCGGTTTTCCTGCGGAAAAAATTGCAACACTGTTTTTTGGAATTTTTCTTTATTCAAAGTCAGAAAAAATTGATCCCCTGCGTCTTTTGAGGGATTACAATCAAAAGATAGTTTCAGGCAGGGTAAGCTTAGAAAATGGAATAGATCCATCCCCTTCAGAATTACCCATTGTATTGCCAGTTCCAGATTCTACTGTGGCAAACAGAGGCGAGGGGTATAGGCATAATGTGGATGCTGATTCAGTAGGAATTAGTTTGCCTGGATCCCAAAAAACACTGGTAGCGAATCTAAATGTTTGTTTGGCAGTAGTAGCTACTCGTGAAACTGATGCAGGAACAAAAAACGTTGTTGTTCATTTCTTGCCTAGTGGACCTGCCCACAGAATTCTTGCTGTCAATGATCCCGATCGCATAGAATATGGAAGATACACCGAATGGTTCCATTTAAACAGGATTCCTATTAACTCAGAAATTTCGAAGCAGGCATATCTTGCTTTTATGTTGAAAGCTTTAGAGGGTGAGACTTGGGATATTACAATTGTCAGAGGCCCAAATCGTTCCAATATAGATAATTCCATTGTTGAATCTGACATATATAATCACCTGACCGGCAATCATGAATTTGGAAATAAACCAAATTATTCCGAGGATAATACAATAGAGTTTTCTTCCGGAGCAAATATTTTTATCACGCCGGATGGAAGGCTGAACGGAATCGGGGGGCTAGTTTCAGCGCCTTGGCTAAACCCATCGGAGACAGTTACAAAGGTTTTTAACGACTCTGACAATAGATATAATCCATATTCAGAAGGCGGAATCCCTGACTGGCCGAGGATTAAGAGGGTAAGGTGGCGGCAAATTACTCGTGATACAAGGGGGTATATCGCGACACTTGTTCCCTCAGATCAGCAACTGATTGATCCTGTGGCATTAAGACAGGAGATGTTGAAACTTCTTCGTGATGGCCCAATGGGTATTCCAAAGGGCGACATTCAGGCAGTGGTCGGTCGTCTTATCCTGCTTGCAAAAGACAGAGAACTTGTTTTTGAGGAGCAGTGGCTGGCATTAAAGACAAAATATGAATTGATGTGCAATGATCCGCATCGTGAATATGCAGTTGGTAATGCCAACAAAGGCGAACATGTAGTCTTTGTCGGTTACGGCAGAGACAACGGAGCTGGTGGACGTGTTGTTGTCACCACTCCAAATACAACCATTCACAGCCACGGACTCTTTGCGAAGAGTGTATTTCCAACACTTCATGATCTTGGAAATATGGAGACAGGGGAATATAGTTTTGTTGACAAGCTGACTGAAGGCCGTGTTGTTAACAAATATGGTTATGAAGTTGCATTCTTTGCAAAACTTTCAGATCGGGCGGCGCTTGTCAGATGGTTACAGGCCAAGAATGCAGATACAGAGAAAGCAGGTTCTGACAACAATACAGTTCGTGATGGCATAGTTGTATATGCGCTTGAAGAAGTGAATCCTGTTACCAAATATAATCGTGTAAGGCGGTTGTTTATTCCAATCGAAGATTTAAGAAGTGTTGTAAAACATGGCAGTAAAACAATCAAAGTTTGGTCGTCCGATACAGATGAATATGTTGAGGTAAAACTTAGTAGAGTGGGTACCACACTTGAAGATGTCTCTGCGTTGACAGTTGATGTTAGTGACAAAGGGTGGAGTGTGCCAGCAATACCGTGGTTTAAAGAATGGAGTTCAGATGATCCATTTATTAGCCTAAGAGAAGTTCCTAGTGAGAAAACTCCAAAAAAGGTCGGGGTGATCTGGCATTCTACAGAAGATGATGAGATACGACCTCTAAAAAGACCACTTCTAGATCAGATTGATTGGATCAGGCATGTTATCCAAACACGTGCCACACAACCGGGAAGCGGATATGAATATGTATACGTAGACCTGTTAAAAGGTCTTAGAGAGCAACTAATTGAGGATGGAGTTTCTCCTCAGGATATCAGAATGGCTGAGATGGGCTACGGAAACAGGCTTGAAGTTTTAGACAGTCTGGTCACTTTAAGCGCTCATGTAAGCGCCTCTGAAAAAGATCCGGAGCTGAGACGTGCTCTTGAGGAAAAACGCGAGTTAAATATCAGAGGCGGTAGCTTTGAAGTTGTCGGAGATGGGGAGATAAGATCGGGCCAGCATCTGGTGGTGTTGAATATGCCTCCGTCTCAAGATGCTGAAGCTCAAAGGGTTGTAAAGGAAGTTGAAGATATCACTGCGGTTGGAGGATATTATGCCGTGGAAACTGACAGGCCGGAAATTTATATCGACCGCTTCAGAAATAATCCTGAATGGGAACTAGTTGCTGACCCGATTGAGATAGATGGCGCTCTTAGTATTTTCCCAACCGATACGACGAGGGATAATACTCTTGCAATTTTCAGAAGAAGGTCTGTCCCGCAATCAGACGATTTTAAAAAGGCCATTCCTGCCTCAAGAGCAATAACGGATGCAAAACTTAATCGTGACGCAATTTCACAATCTCCACACGTTCGCGATTTAAGTAAATTTGGTTTTTCAGATGAAGAGAATGAATTTATGATAAGCCTCTATAATAATCTGGCTCATAAATCCAATCCTCCAGTCAATATGGCAAGGCTTGAAATAATTGAAAAGATGAATTTAACAACGAATCCCAGATCATCAAATAGTGAAATTCCATTGATGAAAAGTAGTGCGGAGTTTGGTTCATTCCTTGAAAAGTTAAGAGGCTCAACAAAAGAAGAGGTTATGAATGTTATTGTTGGGCTTTATGATGTCGTAAATCCTGCGATTGATTTTCTTGTAAGCACAGTCGCAAATGCAAGTGATGCACAAGCTGTTGTTAGAAATGTCCACAAACAATCTACCAGAATGTTTACAAGGGTGAGACAGATTTTCTATGCCGCGCAAAAAGTAGCAGGTAAAGAAAATATAGATGCCATCACATTATCATTGGATGAGGCAATTAAAGATGCGAGTGGCGACCTATTTGCATTATTCCTATCATGCAAAGATGGATCAGAAAATTCCAAAGCCTTGGTCTCAAATTTTGTAAAGAAAAGAAGCGATGATAAAACTTATGTTGGAGATCTTCCAGAAGGAAGGTCGTATGAAGTCGATAAGGCCAGAGAGAAATTGTCAGAAGACTTATTGGCATATCTAGATTTGAATAAATTCAGAGTGGGGTGGATAGGCGATGATCTCATTTTAGTTGGCAGTCCAGAAGCAAGCAAGAACAGATCTAAGATGGGCTGGCCTCCTGATACTACTAATAATATTTACCTTAAATCAGTTCTCGCAGTCTTAGGCTGGGATTTAAAAGTTGAATCATTAAGCGAAGATCAAATCACCATCCGCCTCAATTTTGGCAAAACGCTTGTAGACAAGCCAAGCAATAATCTTCCTCCAGATTCAACAATGCGCACGTTGGAGAATGACGCCCCACGGACAGAACCTGTTATGTATACCAAAGGTAGTGGCGGTGAAGAACCAAGACCACTGGCGTTGTTAAGACAGCTTTCCCCGTCAAGCAGTGACTCGTTTGTGAAAAGGACAGCAGACAGTATTGCGAAACTTGTCAGATCGTTCGATGGTTTGATCCCCCCGACCGTTGTAGATGAAGTGAAGGCCAGAGAAATTCTGGATATATTTGATGCAATAGTCGCCATAGCATACGGTAGTCTGAGAGAGAAATTGCTTACAAGGGCGATGCAAGGTCTGGAATCCGATGTAGCTTACGTTGAAACTAAACTATCTAATGCGGAGGCTGTCAAACAATATAGCGACAGAACATATCGTCGAAACTTCACATGGAGAATAATTACTAATGCCGCCGGAAGGTTTGTCAACGTCACAAAAACTAATGACAACCTCGGAGCGTCAAAGGTTAGGGCAGTAAAAAAGACCGTTCATAAAAAACCGATCTCCGTAAGCGCACCAGTTGCGGTGTCCAAACCCCCAAAGGATAAACCGGGGCTCAGCTCAAGATATTATGAATCGTTGGTGAGAGACGTATTTGGCCCAATGAAACGCTTTCAGGAACTTCTGGCGGCCTACCCCGAAGTTATAAAAGATGTTGTAAAGAAAGGTTTTAGGGGTGACGAGACTGCCGAACATATTGTTAATAGAGTGCTTCCACTTCTCATGAGGGGCGGGGTTAGCCCCAGAACGGGTCTGTGGGGAAAAGAACTTCAATTTGTGTTCGATCTGGTCGGCGACGTTTTGAGAAATAATGCGCTGGCGAGAAATGCATTTTACGAACTTCAGATAGAGTTGATGAAGGAAAAGGGGCCTCTTCCTGAATGGGCAAAGATTGAACGTGGCGAATCCGAAGATTCCTCTGTATTATATTTAAGGAAACTCTTTGCATACCTCGAGAAATTGCCTGAAGAGAAGACTGAAACACTCAGAACCGCACTTGCCAACATAATGGAAGTTGCGCTGATAGACCACCTCTTCATGCCGTTTATACCAGAGGATGGTGAAAACAATCCCGGCGGAACTCCACCGCCAACAATCCGCGCGGCTGGTAAGGATGGGGATGGTGCCGGTACATTGATTAAAATGCCCAGATCTGAGAAATCGGGAGATGAAAGAAACGATGCAAGTTCGGCTTTGCGATCCTTCATGAAGAAACTTGGAGATGCTGAGTGGGAGGAGATTATCAGCGGAATTGGTGAAGAAACGTTTGTTAATGGCAGGCTGGGGAATGTTGTTGGTGATCACATAAGGGGTAACGCGGTTAAAATAGGAGAAGAAATAGGAGATGTGGCAAGCAGTCCAACATCAATACAGAGCATACTAAATTCTGCTGACAAAATTGGGATACCCGACCTCTTAGATTTTGAGAAATTGTCTAAGCAGGATATGAAGACGGTTATAGTGTATGTAATAGAAAGCGTAAATATTTATGAGTTGGGGAAGAGATTAAAAGACGAAGAACAGGGGATGGAGTGGGGAAGAAATCTTTTCAAAAATTATATGAAGGCCGCCGGAATGGCGATTCGGGAAATAGCGCCGGTAGATGCAGTCGCACAATTTCAATTTAATGCAATGCTGGGAAGTTTGGATACGTCAGATTGGCGAAGAATAATCAAAAGTTTGCATGTTGTTTTATCCGGAGGCAGAAAGGCTCAACAAGTACAGCTGACCAGATTAGCCCGGGATGCTAGAATAATTGAAGTTGCTTTGAAAAACTATGAATCGGTTCCGAAGGAAACCTTCATTTATTCGATGATCGAAGCCCTCAATGTTTATTTGGTGTTTGGCAATCTTTTGGGTGCTCATTTTGGAGATCTGGCAAAGGATGTTCTTTTGGGTGTTGTCAATCCGGATCCAGTTGTTCCGATAGAAGCCAATGAAATTCCATTGATGGGGACTGATAAGGAATTTAGCACATTTATTGAAAAATTGAATACATTAACTCTTAATGAAGCCGTAGCTATCTTAAATTTACTGGGCATTGATGACCAACTTCACTTTTTTCAAAGATATGCATTGGCTATGCAACGTGCGTTTAATGCGTCGGAGGGCTTTGAAGAAAAGAAGTTAGCTGCCGACATGGCTGAAAGAGGTATCAGATTGGGCGCTGCGCTTCTTGGGGTAAAAGCAGAGGGGTCAATTGGCAATATAGTAGCAGGTGTTCAGATAGCGACTGATGGCGATGCTACATCCGTTAAAATTTCGCGATTGCTTCTTAATATGCGGGAAATGCATCGACAGACAGAAAGCGACCCAACAATGCGCGCGGCGGGATACACGAATTCGCCTGCCGCAGAAGATCTTATTTCGGACCATCAATTGCGAAACATTATTATGGATGGCGAAATTACCGATGCTGATGGGCAAACTATACGCATTAATCCTGATTCCCTGATTACCCGCATTCGTTCACTGCCTCCGGAAAAGCTTGGCCAGATCACAACTGAATTATTTTCTGCATCCAAAATGATTGTGGAGAGTTTTTTGGAAGAGATGTCTACTATTTCCAAATTAGACATTGAGGCAATCAGCAGGATATCTAAAAATTTCCAACGTGTCTTCGAAGACATGGAAAGAGTTAGCAAAACAGTTCGTGATGCGTATGGATCGAATATGTCTCCGGCATTTTTAAAAGTATTAGAAGCTTTTGAAGCATCTTATATGGAACCGTTTAGGGCACTATCTGCGAATATTGGTGCTTTGAAGGGGTGGGTAGCTGAAACCGGCCGGAGAGATGTGAGATGTGAGAAACTGATAGAGGCTTGGTATACTCACATGCACGGAGTGGGGGAAATTGTTATTGATAATAGAGGCTATAAGTTGCCGATGGCGAAGAGAGAATTGGCTAAGAAGGCATTACAATGGCTTGGTGTTGAACAGATACTTAGAATCGGGCAGGGTGCGGGAAGTGTGAAGTGGGCCGGAGATAGGCTCCACGTGAGAATGCCCAAGGGTGTTATGCCTTGGCTCAGCAAACCTCGTGGAAAATTGCCTGAAGAGAGCGTTCTTCCATGGCCTCCTAAACCGACGGATCAGGTATGGTCCACTCTTCTCGAACCTCTCGGATGGCGCCTTGTTCCACTAAAATCCGAGAAAGAGGGAGAGGTCGCTTTTCAGCTTGGCTTCGGAAAATCTTTATATGAGAGAGACGATAAGGGTGGAGGCGGAGGTGGTGGAGGTTCTTCGGGCAGGTCCGTTGGTATCCCCATAGCGATTGTACACAGATCTTCAGACCCAATCATGCGCATGGCGGGCAAAACTGATTTAAAAACATCTACTGTTCTAACAGAATTTGATAAAATAGATGGGGAGGAAGTTGATTTTGTTGTCAG
>CAZTCA010000010.1:22612-23286 GCA_964612405.1 uncultured Pseudomonadota bacterium | reverse complement strand
GGGGGTTACAAATAAATCAATACTAGATTATTACCAATAAAATCAATATGTTATCTAGTACTCCCCAAAAAGGTGTCCGACTCCTTTTTGGGGTACCCCTTTGAAAAGGAGTCCGCCTCCTTTTGCTGATACCCATTATTATCCGACTTTTTACTTTAAGTTTTCCTATTTTTCTCCAATGAAATCAATTTGACTTGACTTTGCAATCAAACATCTTTAGAAGTCGCTTTTATAGTAGAGGTCAGACCCCCCGATCTGATCTGCTTGAAATAACTAGTTTTTCCGAAGCATTTGCGGCGAGGGATCTGACCCCTACACTAGTCGCTTTTGGGCTCTTAGCTCAGTTGGTTAGAGCGCTTGCTCGACACGCAAGAGGTCACAGGTTCGAATCCTGTAGGGCCCACATTAATGGCAGTGTTTAGTGCTTAGTGTTTAGTTAAAAACATGGAACTAGAAACGCTCAGACATTCGTGCGCGCATGTAATGGCAGATGCGGTGAAAAAACTTTTTCCCCAAGTCAAGATCGCTATCGGTCCATCTATTGATTCCGGCTTCTACTACGATTTCGATTACGAAAACGGTTTCACGCCTGAGGATCTCGCGAAGATCGAAACCGAGATGAGGAAGATCATCAAGAAGAAGTTCAAATTTGTGAAGACAGAAATCGCAAAGGA
>CAZTCA010000010.1:0-22602 GCA_964612405.1 uncultured Pseudomonadota bacterium | reverse complement strand
GAGGCGAGAAAACTTTTCAAGGATGAACCATACAAGCTGGAAATAATAGATGAGCTGGAAGATGAGAAGATGACAATCTATCAGCACGGAGAGTTTGTTGATTTGTGCCGCGGCCCGCACGTAAATCACACGGGCGAAGTAAAAGCATTCAAGCTTTTAAAAGTTGCGGGTGCATACTGGCACGGAGATGAAAAAAATAAGATGTTGCAGAGGATTTATGGAACGGTCTTTGAAAATAAAGATGATCTGGAAAAATACCTGAAGAATCTCGAAGAATCAGAGAAAAGAGACCATAGAAAGCTCGGTACTCAGCTTGACCTCTTCTCTACCATGGAAGATTATGGCGGAGGATTGATACTCTGGCACCCCAAGGGAAGTCGCATTCGCAACACGATTGAGACTTTCTGGAAGGATGAACACTATAAAAACGGTTACGAGCTTCTCTACACGCCTCATATCGGTCGCAGTACTTTGTGGGAGACCTCCGGCCACCTCGATTTCTATAAAGATTCGATGTATTCGCCGATGGAGATCGACGGAAATGATTATTACATCAAGCCGATGAATTGTCCCTTTCATATAATGATATATATGAAGCGGACCTATTCATACCGCGATCTGCCGCTGAGATGGGCCGAATTGGGCACAGTTTATCGCTATGAAAAGAGCGGAGTTCTTCACGGACTGTTACGTGTTCGTGGCTTTACACAGGACGATGCACATATCATCTGCACTCCGGATCAAATTGAAGACGAAATCAAAGAGGTTTTACGTTTCTCTCTCTTTATGTGGAAGTCGTTTGGCTTCAAAGATATCAAGGCATATCTTTCGACACGTCCTGAAAAGGCGGTTGGAGAACCCGCGAGATGGGATCAGGCAATTGAATCGCTCAAGAAGGCCATCGTTCGGGAGAAACTTGAATATGAAATGGATGAAGGCGGCGGAGCATTCTACGGACCAAAGATAGACTTGAAGATCAAAGATGCGTTGGGGCGCGAATGGCAGATGACCACAATCCAGTTTGATTTTAATCTGCCCGAGCGTTTTGATATGCACTTTGTTGGTGCCGACGGCCAGAAACATAGACCATACATGGTTCATCGTGCACTTTTGGGAAGCATCGAACGTTTCTTCGGTGTTCTGGTTGAGCATTACGGCGGTGCATTCCCTGTGTGGCTTGCGCCGACTCAGGCAACGCTCCTCACAATCACCGACAAGCAAGTTGACTATGGGAAAAATGTTGTAGCAAAATTAAGATCTCTAGGCTTGAGGATTGATCTGGATTCAAGAAATGAAAAGCTTGGACTGAAGATCCGCGAGTCGCAGATGTCTAAGGTGCCATACACACTGGTTGTTGGTGATAAAGAGATGGCTGACAATAAAGTTGCGGTTCGTTCGTACACAAAGGGCGATCTTGGCGTGATGAGCATTGATGAATTTGGCAAATTGGTTGCCGATGAAATAGAAGCAAAATCAGTTTAAACCATTAAACAGGAGGTATTTATTCTGAAAGATAGACCGGGTTTTGGTGGCAGAGGCGGAAGTAGCGAATTGCGCGTCAACAGACGAATCAGGATTCCAGAAATACGTTTGATTGGACCGGATGGTTCTCAAATGGGGGTCTTTCAAACTCGCGATGCGATGAGAAAGGCAGAGGAGTTTGGTCTCGATCTGGTTGAGATTTCGCCAACGGCAAGGCCGCCTGTTTGTAAAATAATGGACTATGGTAAGTATAAGTATGAAAAAGCAAAGCGTGAAAAAGAGGCAAAGAAACATCAGACCGTGATCCATTTGAAAGAGATTAAGATGAGACCCATGACTGAAGAGCACGACATTCAGACAAAGGTCAGACACATAAGAAAATTCATTGAAGAAGGCGATAAAATAAAGGTGACAATCCAATTCAGAGGAAGAGAGATGGCTCATAGGGAATTGGGTATGAAGGTTGTGGATAGAATCAAGCAGGAACTTGGGGAATCTGTCGTTATAGACAGGATGCCCAGATTTGAAGGAAGGTTTTTAACAATGTTTTTAAGCCCTGCGCCAGGCAAGGGCGGTAAATAATAAGGAGGACGAAAGTGCCAAAACTAAAGACGAACAGTGGAGCCAAAAAGAGATTTAAGTTTACCAAGAAAGGTAAAATTAAAAGAAAGAGGGCTTCAACAAGACACATTTTAACCAGCAAAAGCAACGCTCAAAAAAGACGTCTTGCAGGAAGAACGCTTGTTGCAAAAGTAGACGAAGCCAGCGTCAAAAAAATGATGCCGTACGGCTAGGAGACGTGAATCGTGAATCGTGAATCGTGAATCGCAAAAAAGCGAGATACGAGATACGAGATACGAGATACGAAAAAAATATGCCAAGAGTAAAAAGAGGAACGAAGGCGCGTCGCAGACGCAATAAGGTTCTGAAGGCCGCCAAGGGTTATTACGGTGGAAGGAGCAAGCTCATCCGCACCGCAACAGAGGCGGTGGAGAAGGGTCTGACCTATGCCTACGCAGACCGAAAGAAGAAGAAGCGCGATTTCAGAGGTCTGTGGAACACACGCATCGGAGTTGCGGCAAAGGAATATGGAATTTCTTATAGCAGATTGATGGGCGGGTTGAAAAAGGCAAACGTTGCGCTCGACAGAAAGGTTCTGGCCGAGCTCGCTATCAGCCATCCAAAAGACTTCGCGGCAGTTGTTGAAATGGTAAAATAATCCGCCGTCGTGACAGCGGACTATCCTGAGGAATCCCGCAGTGGCGGGAGGAAGTGTTAGCGACCAAGGGATCTTGTGAACATATATGAATAACATTGCAGAACAGCTTGCAACTATTGAAGCACAGGCAAAAGAGGGGCTAGCGGGCGTGTCCAATCCCGAGGATCTGAAGGTTTGCCGCGCAAAGTTTTTGGGCCGCAAGGGTCTTGTGACCGATCTGCTCAAACAGCTTGGTACGCTCTCTTCAGATGAAAGACCGATTGCCGGCAAAAAGATCAACGAGCTGAAGATGAGGCTTGAGGCAGATTTCTCAAAATTCGAATCAAATATTCAGTCAAAAAATATCAGTTCAAAGCTGAAGGAGAGCGTTGATATCACCCTCCCCGGACGCGGGATAGAACCCGGGAAGATTCACCCTATCACACAAACATTGAACCGCATGCTTGAGATATTCACCGGGCTTGGCTTCTCTGTTCAAGAGGGACCGGAAATTGAGACTGATTATTATAATTTTGAGGCGTTAAACGTTCCCAAAGATCATCCGGCCCGCGACATGCATGACACTTTCTATGTCCAGCAACAGCAGCACAGCAGCACAGCAGCACAGCAGCACGGTAGTTCCGATCTGTTGCTCAGAACTCATACATCTCCGGTACAGATCCGTGTGATGGAGAGTTGTGAACCGCCGATCAGGATGGTGTTCCCAGGCGCAGTCTATAGACGCGATGCGGACGTTTCGCATTCACCTATGTTCCATCAGGTAGAAGGACTGCTGGTGGATAAAAATATCACAATGGGAGATCTCAAAGGGATCCTGACGGAGTTTCTACATCAGATGTTTGGAAAAGAGACCAAGGTAAGATTCCGCTCAAGCTTCTTCCCTTTTACGGAACCATCCGCAGAAGTTGATATCCAGTGCGTCCTCTGTAAAGGCAAGGCAAAACTGCCCGACGGAAAACCGTGCCGCGTCTGCAAAGAATCCGGCTGGATGGAAATTCTGGGCTCAGGAATGGTAGATCCGAACGTTTTTGAAGCGGTCGGTTATAATCCAAAAAAAGTTTCTGGATTTGCGTTTGGAATGGGAGTTGAGAGAATCGCAATGTTAAAATATGGGATTAACGATATCAGATTATTTTTTGAAAATGACATGAGATTTTTGGAGCAATTCTAATGTTAGTAACATTTAACTGGCTAAAAGAATTCGTTAACATTCGCCTTACACCGAAGGCGTTGGCTGACAAACTTACAATGGCCGGCCTTGAGGTGGAGTCGATAACAAAGGCAGGCAGTGATTATGTCTTTGATATCAGCCCCACCCCTAACAGAGGCGACTGTCTCTCTGTGATCGGGATTGCCCGTGAGATTTCGGCAATCACAGGAGCGCCTCTCAAGAATAAATCTACACAGTTTAAATTCAAGCCGGAAGGCAAGATGCGTGATTTTATCACGGTGAACCTGAAGGATAGAATCCGTTGCCCCAGATATGCCGCACGAATCATCAACGGCATTAAGATCGCGCCGTCGCCGAAGTGGTTGGTGGAAAGGCTCGAGGCATGTGGAATCAGGTCGATCAATAACGTTGTCGATGCAACAAACTATATGCTGTTGGAAACAGGCCAACCTTTCCATGCCTTTGACTGGAAAGATTTGCGTGGATACAAAATTATTATCAAAACTTCCAAAGATCCTATAGATTTTGTTACCCTTGACGCCGAAAAGAGAAACGTCCTCCCGCAGGATCTGTTGATTTGTGATGAAGACGGACCGGTCGCGATCGGCGGTGTGATGGGAGGCGCAAACTCTGAAGTCAAACCGGATACAAAAACCATCGTCCTTGAAAGCGCATATTTCAACCCTACATCCATTCGAAGGACTTCTAAGAGGCTCGGGCTTTCCAGTGAATCCTCACGCAGATTCGAAAAAGGGATAGATCCGCAGGCAGTTGTTAAAAACCTGAATAAGTTGACACGGTTGATTCTCAATATTGCCGGCGGCAAAACAACTACTGATTATATTGATATATATCCTGAGCCGGTCAAACCAAAAAAGATCAATCTCTCTGTTGACGAAACCAACAATTTGCTCGGAATGAACATTAAACCGGACGTGGCAAAGAAGCATCTGAGGAATCTTGGAATCACAATAGCGAAAACCAATATAAGAAGCGCATCGAAAAGTAGTCTTTGTGTAATTCCGACATGGCGCAGTGACTTGACAAGGCCTGTCGATCTGATTGAAGAAATAGCCAGACTTGAGGGGTACGAAAAAATTCCGACAACCACACCTTCGTTTTTCATGTCTTCGGTATCTAAGCCGGGAAGGTTTGCTGTTGATAATAAGGCAAGGATTTACCTGTCAGCAAGAGGCTTTTCTGAAGCTATTAATCTGGGGTTTGGTTCTCCGACCGATATTGAACCGTTTGAAGACGGATCATCTGTCAAAATAACCAATCCGCTCGGAGCAGAGACATCTATAATGAGACCGTCGCTGATCCCAGGACTTTTGAATAATATTAAACTGAATGTCAATCATGGGCAGGAATCTATAAAACTATTCGAACTGCGACCTGTCTTTAAGAAGACAAAGGGAGAAATTGAAGAACCAAACCGCTTAAGCGGAGTGGTCTACGGCTCGAGGGCCCCTCTCTCCTGGACTGCAAAAACCGAATCTGTGGATTTCCACGACCTGAAGGGTGTCTGCGAAAAATTATCATCTTATATAGGCATTAGGGATATAAAATTCAAAGCTGATACAAAATTCACATTCCT
This sequence comes from uncultured Pseudomonadota bacterium, assembly GCA_964612405.1. Lineage (GTDB taxonomy): Bacteria > UBA10199 > UBA10199 > 1-14-0-20-49-13 > CAZTCA01. Next base: position 17,133 of record CAZTCA010000010.1, on the reverse strand, counting down.
GCACCCGGAGGCATCTGCAATAATTTTACACAAAGGGAATAAAATTGGAATACTGGGGATGCTCCACCCGGAAATCATCGCAAAATGGGGTCTGGAGGGGAGCGTCGGCGTATTTGAATTGAACTGGGATAGATGGTGCAGTCTTTCAACCGGCACAACAAAAGTTTTCAGGACAATTTCACGCCAGCCTTCAGTTAGGCGCGACGTCGCCCTTCTTATTCCGGAAAATGTCACATCAGACGATGTGGTCAACACGATTAAGAATCATAAAAATTCGTTAATAAACAAAGCGTTCCCGTTTGATATTTATAAAGGGAAAGGGATTGAGCCCGGCAAAAAGAGTGCGGCATTCGCGGTTATGTATCTGCATCCGGAGCGAACGTTGACAAACGAAGAGGTAAATGAAGCTCACGACAAGCTCGTGGGGTTCATTAAAGATAAATTGGGAGCAGTTGTCAGGTAAAACAGTTGATAGTTGAGAGTTGATAGTTGAGAGTTTGAACCATCAACTATAAACCATAAACCATCAACTAAAAAGGAGGTATGTATGACAAAGGCAGAGATAGTAGAACAGATCTATGAAAAGATCGGATTCTCCAAGAAGGAGTCTGCGGATATCGTGGAACTCGTGTTTGACACGATAAAAGACACCCTTGCAAAGGGCGAAAAGATCAAGATATCCGGCTTTGGCAACTTTGTCGTTCGTCAAAAGCGCCCTCGTGTCGGTCGCAATCCGCAAACCGGAGAGCAAATTGAAATAACCGCCCGCAAGGTTCTGACCTTCAGGCCCAGCCAGGTATTAAAAGAGTCTCTTAATAAAGAGGGAGTCTAATGGCGAAGAAGAAACAGATACCGGATAAAATGTATTTCCGCATCGGCGAAGTTGCCGATATCGTCGGAGTGAAGACATATGTCCTGCGATATTGGGAATCTGAATTTCCGGATATCAAGCCTTCAAAGTCACAATCTAATCAGCGTCTCTATAAGAGAAGGGATGTCGAAGCACTTCTCGCCATCAAAGAACTTCTCTATGATAAGAAGTTCACTATTAATGGCGCACGTCAGCATCTGAAAGATATGATGAAGGGGAATAAAGAGATCGATCTCTTCCCTTCTCCATCTTCCAAGAAAGCGGAAAAAAAGGCTGACAGCGCCAAAGAGACAAAAGAAATGCTGATCCAGATGAAAAAGGGGCTTGAATCCTGCCTTGCCGAATTGAGGAAATAGATTTTTTATTTTAAGTTTTGCTACGGGGCGTAGCTCAGTCTGGCCTAGAGCACTTGCTTGGGGTGCAAGTGGTCGGAGGTTCGAATCCTCTCGCCCCGACCAAAAAAATCAAATCAAATCAACACAAGTGGTCGGAGGTTCGAATCCTCTCGCCCCGACGGTTATTTATGTGATTTTTTCCAGCGGAGATAATCTTTGCCAAGTTTAGTCTGTTCTCTCTCAAGAAAACCAAGATCACAACCACCGACGCCGCTGTTTAAGATTATATTTGATGTTCCGGCAATGCCCATCATCGGGTCACCACCACTGCCTTGCTTGAATTTGTTATACTCGCTTTGCCACTCTCCGATAATCCATTTCATTATAGCGTGACTGATCACTCGCCCCAACATTGTGTTTCTGCATTCTCCATCACCGCTGAGATCACCAAGAAATTCGCCTTTTGCCGGATCGTTTTTATCTCCCTTACAACTACCCTCCTTGGTGCCAAATGTATAATTAGCCCACCCCTTATCATTCAAATATTCATTATTTCGCAGTTCCAAATTAATAGAGGGCTGACCACTCTTTTGCACAAAAAATTTGACCGTATCAAAGGCGAGGGCCGCAGGCACAGTTGTTCGCCCAGCGTCGTCCCTGTCATATGACACGACCGTAGAATTGGCGGCCAATTTGAGTACAGTTTTTTTGCTTAGTGGGCCTCTCAAACATTCAATAATATCCGCAAAGCTCAAGTGTATCTCAAAATTACATGCGGCCATTATCGGCTCTGAAAAATTATATTCGATATCCTTCAAATCAAGTTTTCCGTCACTCTTCACGACAAAATTTAGCTCTGCACCCACATTAACATTCCTTGGGAAGCATATTTTAATTCCGTGCAACCTGAGTCCGTTACTGTTTGTGCCAACACTTGGTATGCTTACACTTATGGTCTGCCCAGGATCATAACACTTCTGTGAAATAGCATCCTTAAGATGAGTTTCAACCATTTGCCAAAGATTCGGCAGAAGACCTTCGCCGGCCGGAGTTGAACCATCTTTCCAAAGGCTGTGATTGACTTGAAGTTTGCACGCCGCCGCTCTTCTTGCATCGTCTTCGGCTCCCCCGTTATCAAAAAAATCTACGGGTTCGCCTGCAGGATCAACGACCGGATCAGAAGTGACTTCTTGAACGGCAGGATTTGGATCACACTGTTCAAACTTTCCACAACCATCAACTGCGGTTACCATAAGGAGTTCTCCCCTAAAGAAGCATCTATATTATACGATAAAAAGTTTTTGTCAACCGTAACACATTGAATTCATTGGTTTTTTATGACGCGGTGCGGCTAAGATTTAGTTGAAGATTGGCCCAAGTCAATCTATATTATTGGGGTTTTTGGTATCTAACAGGATTAGAACAATTATATAAATAGGGGGGAATAATGGATCCAATTTTACTTGCCCGCATTCAATTCGCCTTTACGATATGTTTTCATTATATCTTTCCGCTGATAACGATCGGCCTTGCGTGGCTCATCGTCTACTTTATGTGGAAGTATAAAAATTCCGATGATCCGGTCTATGAAAATATTTCAAGGTTCTGGATAAGGCTATTCACAGTCACATTTGCGGTTGGCGTCGCCACCGGGATCACGATGGAATTTCAGTTCGGCACAAACTGGGCCGAATATTCCAGATTTGTCGGAGATATATTCGGAGCACCGCTGGCCGCTGAAGGTATTTTTGCATTTTTTCTGGAGTCCGCATTTATTGCTGTGCTTATTTTTGGATGGGACCGTTTCTCGAAAAAAACCTTGTGGTTCGCATCCCTCATGGTTGCAATTGGCTCCACACTCTCCGCGTTTTGGATTATTGTCGCAAATTCGTGGATGCAGACACCGGCCGGTTTTCATATTGCAAATGGTCGAGCTGAACTGACAAGCTTCTTCAAGGCCGTCTTCAATCCATCAACTCTCCCAAGATTTCTACACACGGTTGATGGCGCACTCATGACCGGTTCATTTTTTATGTTGGGCATCAGCGCGTGGTTTCTTCTCAAGAATAAAAATATTGAATTTGCAAAAAAATCACTGAAAGCCGCTCTCATATTTGCATTTATAACTTCCTCGGCACAACTTGGGCTGGGGCATTATCACGCGATTCAGGTTACCAACACTCAGCCTGAAAAACTCGCTACGTTTGAAGGTCTGGAAAATACACAAAGAAACGCTCCTGCAATCATCTTTGGAATTCCGGTTGAAGAGACACGCACAGTCAAAAATGCGGTCAGAATCCCCGGCGCTCTTTCATTTATGATTTCAGGCGATTCAAACACTGAGGTCAAGGGAATGAATGAGTTTTCAAAAGAAGAGCTCCCGCCATTTGTCCTGACATTCCTCTTATTTCACTCGATGGTTGCGCTTGGAATGTATTTTATAGGGATATCTGCTCTTGGCATTCTACTGCTCTTTATAAAAAAACTATTCGATAGCCGGCTCTTTTTGAAACTAGCCCTCATCACAATTCCCCTGCCAATAATCGCAAACGAGCTCGGCTGGATCGCAGCAGAAGTTGGCAGACAGCCCTGGGCAATCTATAGAGTACTCAAGACTAGTGAATCGGTCTCAATCTCGGTCTCGCCTACGGAAATCCTCTTCTCTATAATAATGTTCAGCCTGATTTACCTACTGCTCTTTATTGCATGGATCTTTTTAATAAAACAACACATGAATAAGAAATTGGCGGAGGTGAACCCATGAGCGCACTTCAAATTACATGGTTCTGGCTGATCTTTCTTTTGCTGACGGTCTATGCGGTCCTCGACGGTTTTGATCTAGGATCCGGATTCTGGTACCTATTCGCAAAATGGGATCGCGACAAAAGAACAATCTTGAATTCAATCGGCCCATTCTGGGATGGCAACGAAGTGTGGCTTCTCACCGGCGCCGGTTCAATCTTTGCCGCGTTCCCTCACGTTTATGCAACTGTCTTCAGCGGATTCTACCTGCCGTTCATGTTGATCATCTTCTCATTCATACTCAGAGCGGTCTCTATTGAATTTAGAAACAAGATAGAGTCTTCTGCATGGCAAAACTTTTGGGGATTATGTTTCTCTGTTGGAAGTATAGTGCCTACCTTCCTCTTCGGAGTTGCCGCCGGAAATATCATGCGCGGTCTGCCGCTGAATGAGTATATGGGATACACTGGAAATTTTATCTTTCTATTAAATCCTTTCGCGCTACTTATCGGATTCCTGAGCTTAGCCGCATTCGCAACACATGCCGCAACATATCTCGTGATCAGAATAAAAGGAGAGATTATTTCAATGGCAAGAAGCTGGGTTGTTAAGTCATGGAGATTCTACATAGTACTATTCATAATAACCTTTATGGTTATCTACTACACACAACCCCGGTTGTTCCAAAATTATTTTGATTCACCCATTTTATGGATTGTACCTGCGGCAACCTTCTCATCGATTATGAAGATTTGGGCATTTCAGAGAAAGGGATGGGAGATAAAGAGCTTTATCGCCTCGGTGTTCTCAATTATCGGGCTTATGATAATGTTTGCGCTGGCAATATTTCCAAACACTGTTCCGGCGATAAATGATGCGGGCTTAAGTCTGACAATTGCCAATTCATCATCTTCTGAGTTGACGCTCAAAACCATGCTGATAATAGCCCTCATAGGAATGCCGTTTGTGGTTGGCTATACTGCATGGATATATTATAAATTTTCAGGTCGCGTAGGTGCGGAGGATGAATATTAAAATTAACGCGCTCATATTTTCTGATCTTGATAAGTCCACTTTCGACGAACTGAAGAAAGTTCTCATATCAAAAACGTTCAAAGGCGGAGAAATCATCTTTAACGAAGGGGACCGTTCTAATCATCTTTTCATTTTATCCACTGGCGAAGTGGATCTGGTAAAATATTCTCCTGATGGCAGAGAACGGTTGATCAGGAGCGTGGATGAAGGAGAAACATTTGCAGAGGCGGCGGTCTTCTTTGGTGAAGAATATCCTGCAACCGCAGTCTGCAGAACTGATTCGACGATTTTATCTATTGAGCGGAAAAAATTTATTAATTTCATCAAAACAAATCCGGAGGTCTCATTAAAAATGATGGGATCCATGGCAAAATTACTGCGTCATCTAAATAGACTCGTCGCCGAAATATCGATGAAGTCCGTCCCTGCAAGACTGGCGCGATACCTTATTGCAGAATCCAAAGAGGCTGGATCAAATCGCTTCGAATTGAAGATAAAAAAGACTGAACTCGCCTTTAAACTCGGAACAATAAGCGAAACACTTTCCAGAACGCTGAAAAAATTTAAGGACGACGGGCTCATTAGTGTCAGCGGCAAACTGATAGAAATTCTGAACTCCAGCGGCCTCTCCTCAATAAAAGATAAATAATATCAATGTGTTATAATCTTGACTCAGGTCAATTACGTGCGGACAAATTTGTCTTATACTTTGCACATAAACAAAAAAGGAGATTTTTATGCCAAAGGCAAAAAGAAGTATTATCAAAATCGATGAAGAGAAGTGTGATGGGTGCGGGCTTTGCGTCCCGTCATGTAAAGAGGGGGCAATTCAGATTATCAACGGCAAGGCTAAACTGGTTAGCGAAACATACTGCGATGGACTCGGTGCATGCCTCGGTGAATGTCCGTTGGGCGCAATCACCATTGAAGAGAGGGAGGCTGAAGAATTTGATGAGGAGGCAGTTGAGAAACATTTGGCACTAGATCGCCACGGCCTTCGGCCTCGCGATGACACGCCCAACCCAGCTCCACTTGCCTGTGGCTGTCCGGGAAGTATGGCAAAGACTATCAACAAGTCCGCAGATTCTCAAACCACACCCATGTCTGATCAAAAATCAGAACTCGCAAACTGGCCGATACAATTGAAACTTGTTCCACCAAACGCACCATATCTCAAAGGTGCCGATATTACATTGATGGCAGACTGCTCCGCATTTGCATATGCAAACATTCACCGTGATTTCATAAGGAATAGAGTTGCCATTATTGCATGCCCCAAACTTGACGACACAGAATTCTACCTCAACAAATTAAAACAGATGATGGAGATAAACAATTTTAGGTCTATTGAGGTGGTCATGATGGAAGTGCCATGCTGTCAGGGTTTGGGTCAGCTGGTTGAAGCGGCGGCTAGCGAAGTAAAATCCAAAACTCACACAAATAAGACTATAATAGGACTGGATGGAAGTTTATGATTCGAGATTGAACATCTTCTGTAGAATAGCCGATATCTCCTTGCCATTTGCTCCGGGGCGTGCAAGCTCCTCTTTTGCAAGGATTATAGGATCGTGCATAATCTTTTTTATTATTAATTGTGTACAACGCTCAATCGAGCTTTTTTCATCATTTGTCAATTCCGGATGCTTTGTGAAAACCTCTTCCAGCTCGGTCTTCATAACCGTCTCGCACTTTGTCTGCAGTGCTCTGATCATCGGGGCAAGCTTGATCTGTCCTAATTCACTATAGGCAGTCGCTGTTTCAGCATTTACAATCTCCTCCGCCCTCGCCGCGGCCTTTCTTCTGGCTGACAGGTTCTTGTCTGCAAGCATCTGCAGATCGTCTATATTGCAAATCTTGACACCGGATATTTTTACAGACTCGACGTTTCTCGGAATCGCAAGATCCAATATAAAAAGCGGTCGACCGGCCCTCTCAGCGCCCACCTTCGAGAGATATTCTTTGTCAATCAACTGCCCCCCGCCAATTGATGTTACAACAACATCAGCGGTAGCAAGGTGCGTTTTCCACGAATCGAACGAAATTGTCACGCCACCAACCTGGTGGGCAAGTCTTTCTGCAGTTTCGCTTGTCCGGTTTGTCACCCAAATATGACTAACCCCCCTATCCTTCAATCTCGCCGCAACCAACTCTCCCATCTCGCCCGCACCGATAACCAATACCGTTATCTTTCCAAGATTTCCAAACTCTTCTTCAAGCAATTCAACGGCTAGCGTCCCGACTGACACAGGAAAGCCGGCAATATCAGTCTCTGTCCTCACCTTCTTGGCAATTCTGAATGCGGTATGACATATCTTATGAATATAAGGACCTGCTGTTTCGTATTCTGCAGCGGCTTGGTATGATGCTTTAAATTGCCCAAGGATTTGCGCCTCACCCACGACCATGGCGTCAAGACTTGATGCAACTCTAAAGAGATGCCTCAACGCATCGATGTCAGAATAGAAATATGATAGCGTTGTGAGTTCATTTGGATTGAGCGAAAATTCTTCCGCGATCGTCTGATAAACAGCCTCCACCGCCCCTTCAACGCACGGACTGATCACATAAAATTCTGTCCTGTTGCATGTTGATAGGATTAACGTCTCTTCGATTACCTCTTGATTATTGAGCTTTTTCGCAAAATTCACCGAAGCTTCACGATCAAGTGCCAATGCTTCTCTAAGTGCAAGCGGTGTTTTTTTATAATTGAATCCTACAACGATAAGGTGCATAGTTTTGGACTGAAATATATGACTCGCCAGCCTCTAGTCAAGGCATTTCTAAAAGGGCTATTCCTCTACTTCTTCTATCACCTGTAGCTTCCCATCAACATGATATTTTTGATAGTCTTCTTCAGCATAGTGACAATCTACACAATCTTTATCATCATTATCATCATGCACAGTCTGATTGCTTGAAGGTGGATTACCATGACATACATTGCAATTCTCGGGCGCGGTAGGCTTGTCCTTCGACGATACTGAACTACCGAGCTTTCCTTCAGGCAGAGTTACACCGTGACAATATACATTCGTGCAAGTCCCACCTGACTCATTATCTGACTCTTTATAAGTTGGCTTAACACCCGCTGGAAGAGCTAGTGCTTCTTGAACACTTTTTCCAATAGCCAAACCGCTAAACTCAACCACCGGCCAGTCGTCCTGCATATGATTAAAGAGATCTGTCTCTATAACAATCTTTCCTTCTTCATCTAACGATATACTTTTTATTAAAACCACTGGCCTGTGACATTCCTCACAAGGAACTGATATACTTGATTCTAACTCAACGTGTGCGTCATGCACAGCAGTCTCTGGAATTTCATCATGACAAGTGGAGCATACTTGTGGATTAATCGTCGGTAGACCATCCATATGCGTATCATTTTCACTCACCCTAAACGGGTATTCATATTTCTTTATGTGGCAATTAGAACATTCCTCGATAAATTCCAACGTCTCAGGATTATTTATACCTTTCTTGTGATTATTGGGTGGATCCTCGTGACACGCAATGCATGTATCACCAACAACTTCCTTTCTACCATTCATATGAAGGCCTAACGATTTAAAGCTTCCGTCTTTATTCATCGTTTGATCATGACAAGTTGCGCATTCAGTCCCTTCTTCTACATTATGTTTTACCGGAACTTTATTTATATAAACTGTCTCTTCGTGACAAGATTTGCATTCCGCTTCCGGTCCGCTCTGATCAACTTTCCACTCTTTCGTTTCGACACCATGACAGGCGGTATTACTACACTCCCCTAAATCTAACTCCCCTGCGCCCATATAATAGGTGCCGCCGAAAAGTTTTGGGTCTGGATCCTTTCCTGGGGCTTTTAAGAAAACTTGGACCTCTCCGTCGTTATGGTAGCCACCTTCCCAAACATTATCTGGCACCGGGTGACATTTATCACAAGCAAGAGGTTCGGAGACTCGCACCAAACCAGCTTCTGATTTTAAAACCGGATTGAAGTGAAATCTGTGCGCATCTTTTTCCAACATAACTCCATTCACCTTGAATTCAGTTATAAGTTCGCCGTTTTTGGATGGAGTAGTATGACATCCGGGTGCAGCGCAACTATCCTGCTTCTCGTCTCCGCCAGTACACGCTTCCACGATTGCGCCTGCTGCAAGCACTATGGGATAAACAAACCATGCTACCATGTTAGTGGTCCTTCCTGTTTTTTCTTTTTACCGTGGCATCCTCCGCTCGAACACGATGGTGCCCGTTCGCTGTTTGAAGAATGGCAAGGAACGCAAGTCATTCCAGCAGACCTTCTAGCTACCTCACCGTGCTTCATCATTCCATCTGCATTATAAAAATTAAATCCTGTCCCTGCATGCATGTATCCTGATTTGTTGCGATCAGATCCATCATGACAACTACTACATTTATTGGAATCTGTATGACATGTCGTACATTCACGCGGATTAGCTCTTGCCGCCATTCCATGCATTGGATAACCATCCATCATGTGTGGCGCTCCGCCTGCAAATGCCCTTTGTCCAACATCTGCGTGACAAGAATCACACGATATCACCCTGTGGCCTTCATATTGGACATCTCCGGAGTGACATGCCTCACATGTTTCCCTGCCTACCGCCTTCGCTTCATCTCCGTGGCCACTCCATCCGGGCATTCCAGGCTTCCACACTTCATTTCCGTGTGGATAATCGATGATTGTGCCAACGCCGTTTGTAGGTTCATTCAGATTCACAATCATGCTATGGCATTCTTTACAATCGACAACGGGGATGTTTGCGGAATGGTAAAATTCCCGACCAAGCTCGACAAACGTGGCTTCAATCGGTTTTCGTTCTTCAGGTTTGTGGCACTTGTTACACTTCATATCATAAAAATCATAACCGGGATTGGTCTCGATAGCAAATTTTCCATCATGTGTGTGACAAAAATCGCACGGCAGCGCACCTTGCTTCTCTCCTTTTCCTGCATGCTTAGCATGTGAAAATGTGTGTTTATCGTCCCGATGTAGGAGCCCTCTCAAAAATTCTCCAAATAATCTTTTAACTCCTGCAAGCGAAAGTCTGTCCGGCGATCCGGTAGATGGAAAACCAGAATATATAGCTGCATCAACATCTTCCCCGCTTTGCATCGGAGCCGCCAACCTCAAAGCCACACTGGCGGCTACGCCAACCGGAGAATTCATCCCCTTATCTACTGCAACATTGAAAACTAATGCCGCGTAGTCAATCAATAAAGCTGTCACCCTGAGGCCCGCTTGACCTTTTACAATATTCTTATCATCAGAGATAGGCGAGCTACTTTCATAAGAACCCCCTGTATATAGACGAGAGTTCACTTTCGGGGTAATATGCCAGTTCCATCCAAAATAAGCAGAAAGCGAGTTGATATCAAAATCTCTGTCGTAGTAATCCGCAACCGCAAGATCTATCGAATGTTCGCTGTTTGCCCTATGATTCAGCCCAAACTTTAAAGCATATAGATACTCAGCCGCCTGAGCCATGAAATGGACATATGTCAAATCATCAGCTTTTATTGTGAAGGCAAGACTGCCCCTATGATCATTTATTCTAGGCAAAATATCTTCACCGAGATCAAAAAGCGGGAATGGAGGCAGGTTTGAATAACTATATGTTGCAGAAATATTAACTTTTTTGTGCGCCCTAAAAATTGCTGATGTGTTAATATCAAATCCTTCTCTTACAAGCATGAATTCGCCGCCAGCGCGAAGTTGCACAAAATCGGCAGGCTTCCCTGTTAGGGCACATGAGAAGATCGTGTCATAGGTTGAACCATCATCTTCCATTATATGTTCGGCGCCGAAATTTGCGGCAAACTTATTTGATATTCCAACTGCTGCTGTTGCACCGGCAACATATCTTCCCAAGACCGGCTCCGGAGTCCCGTTTGTCCAAACATTACTAAGCTCTTTTCCGCCATAAACTTTGATATCAAACCCAGGTTGCGCCGCCAAAACCTGCCTAACTATCTTCTTTATCCTTTTCCTTTTCCCTCTCCCTACCGTCTTTTCCTCCACCGTTTCCTTATAAACCAGCCAGGATTTTTTATATTCCAAACTGGCACCTACAATCGGCTCTCCATACATCAAGCTAGGTCTATTAATTACACCGCCTTCGGCACTAAACGGCCCCTTGCCAAAACCAAAAACAGATGTGCCGGGAGAAAAAGAATATCCATCCCCATCAAAGCGGACAAAGTATGCACCGTTAAGACTGCCCCAAACTGACCATCCATCTTCAAATACACCTTTAGCCTTTAGAGACAAAACTCCGCTATCAAGATTTTCGCCAGTATACGAATTATATCTCGCGGAGTTTGTTAAATCTATTTTTGCGCTACCTTCGCCCATAATATCCTATTTCTTCTTATGACAAAATTCTGTGCAGTATTCTAAATTGATCGTCTTCCAATTCCCATTTTGTGCTTTGACCGGGTTTGTTGATTGTCTTTTGCTGTAGTGACAACTATCGGCCACAACACAGGTCTTATCAATTTCACCCCAGCTCTTTGTTATCTCTTTTGTGTGAGCTTCAAGCCATGGAAGTTCATCGCCAGTTGAAGGCGAAATGCCTTTCACGTGTGGATATGCAAAATGGCAACCATAACACCTCACCGCGACAAGCGACCCATTCTCCGGATTCCGCACAAAGGATAGATCTATTTTTTCCTGAAACGACATGTTGTCAGGATAGACACCTTTTTTGTGTGTATAGAAGCCTCCATGACACTTCATGCAGTTCTTTTCTAAAGCTTCTTTGTTAAGGTTGTCGCTGGAGGTTATATAAGGATCTGTGTGATAATCATACCAACCTTTTTCATGAGGATACTTTTCATGACATTTAACGCATGTCACACTTGAAAGACCACCATCCAACTCCTTGCCGTGACACGCGGTTTTGCAATTTTTCTTCCTATTTTTATAAGCAATGCCGTGATTAAATTGCTCTTTCCAGTCCTTTGGATGACTCCCCTCTTCATAACGATAATTATTCCCCGGATCGTGACACTCATAACAAGAGGAGATCGACATCCCTCCCTTTAAATCATCGCCATGACAGAATTGGCAACTATCAGTATCTTGTTCAAATGCTTTTGTATGAGACGGCTTTTCTTCTACTACCGTTTCCACCCAATCATCTTCGCTATCGTGGTGGCATTCTACACAATCTTTCGACGTGATGTCGCCATGACAACGCACACATTTATCCATGCCAATCCTGGCAATGAGACCATGAGCCTCTTTTTTATCCCAATCTACGGGGTGAGGATAGATTCCATCGTGACAGGTTTTGCAAGATACCTTGGACAAACCGCCCTCTAGATCGCCACCGTGACAGGTTTTGCAAGATTGGGCGGGTTCCACGCCAGGCACACCGTGCTGGGATATATCCGCCCATGGTTTTTCGTGATCTTCTTCCCAATTTTTATGATGGCATTCGTCGCAACCCTCTACAACAGCATTCCCTTTCAAATCTCCTCCGTGACATCCTGTGCACGAAAGAATTGAACCATCTGCTGCTGCAAACCCGTGCTCACTCTTATCCTTCCATTCAACTTTATTCGGCCCCCCTGAATGGTGACACTCAGAAGCTATGCAGGAGACTTCGCTCTTTCCTCCATCCAACTTTTCACCATGACAGAGAGTACAATTTGATTCACCAATACCACCAATGGATTCAATAAACTCTTTATGTCTTGTCTTCATCCATCCTGCATCGTCATGTTGTTCTGGATAACTTGCGTGACAATCGGCACAGTCTTTCACCTTCAACTTTTCGGGAACATCAGACCTATGACACATGGTTGAGCATTCTTCATAATTATCAACCGACTCAAGATAGAACTTATGGCCAGTTTCATTCCATCCCGGCTCTGAATGTTTGTGAGGATAACTTTCATGGCATTTCGTGCATGATTTCTTTTCTTGAGGATTATACTCACCGCCGGCAAGATCAACTCCGTGACACTTGGTTGCACATCCATCTGCGCCACCGTTCTCTATAACAAATGCTCCATGGCCACTTATGCCCTGCCATGTACCATCAATTGGATGAGGAAAGTTTTCGTGACAAGACTTGCAGCTGCGGGCACTTCCGCCATTAAAATCGTCTCCGTGACAGGCGTTTTGACAAGAGGCAATCCCGTTATCTATTACATATTTTCCATGTCTCCCCATATCTTCCCAACCATCCGGATGGGGGAATATTGATTCACTCGGGACGGGGCCATCTATTGACTCATACCACGGCCCCTTCATATCACCGCATGCCGACAAAAGCATCAGTAATATCAATGAGATATATGTAGTTACGATTTTTGGATTCATTAGTCTTGCCCCTATGGTAATTATCGGCGCGTCGTGTAAAAAGTTGCTACTTATTTTGACTAATGAAGTCAAGGAAATACTTAAGGAAAACCTATGGTTAGAAGAACTTACGCCAGGATTGTATGCGGTTTATTCAGAATCAAAGTTTAGAGCTTTTTTAATCTAAAAATATAACCGACAATAAGAACTGCGATCAGGGCATATGCAACATATGCAAATGACGAACTATCCATGCTTTACCTTTCTCGCCCTTTCATAAACAAGGATGCCTGCCAGAATGAAAACAACTATCATCGAGAAGATGAAGACAAACCACATTTTGTCCGGCAAATTCTCCCGTGAATTTAGGACCTGTGGATGAACACCGCGCCAAAGCTTCACGGCCAACATGATTATTGGAATGTCCAGGCAACCAAAAATCGCCAACACGGAGCTATATGTTTTGGCCTGGCCTTTATCGTCCAAGCTTGAGCGTAGAATAAAATATCCAAAGAAAACTAGCCATACAAAAAGTGTTGAAGTAAGACGCGGCTCCCATGTCCACCAAACTCCCCAAACTGGCTTAGCCCAAAGAGGGCCGGTCAACAGCACAATAGTACAAAATAGAAAACCAACCTCAATAAATGAAATTGCAAGTGCATCAAATTTGTCCTTCTTCGTTATTAAATACCCAACGCTGGCAATCCCGCCGACAATAAAGAAGATCATCATCACCATCGCTGACGGAACATGCCAGTAGAAAATCTTTTGCGCCGCACCTTGTGTCAGCTCAAGTGGAGCATAAAAAGCAATGAGATATAGGTTCACTGTAATGAGTGCGGCAACCAATATATAGAATATTTTTTTCATAATATTTCTAATGAACCAACGTACCAACGTACCAACTATCCTTCCAACATTTTATCAAACACGAGCACACTCGCTGTAACGTAAATGACATCGAATGCCAATAATATTTTAATCCAGACTAACGGCTCGGCAGATGAAAATGATTTGATAACCGCAACGGAAAGCGGTGCAATTAATGGGTAGAACAGCGTCGGTAATAAAATGTCTCTTTTATGATGGGCCTTTACCATCGTAGAAAATGTTGTTCCGGTTGCCGCGAGACCTATTAATCCCAAAATCAGCGGAATCACAATATTACTTAGATTCGCCATCAATGGATAATCAAAAAGTAGAGTTGCAATGAACGTTGAGAAAAGCAAAATCAAAAAGAGCATCACTAAATTCGTTAGCAGTTTACTTAAATAAAATTTAGTAGCTATCCCCGGAATCAGACGCATACCTTCCAAAACATCTTCATCTCTTTCAAAATCATAGGTTCGGTTCAATTGAAGTGTCCCCCCAAAAACCAGAGTTAACCATATAACAGGAGGGACAACGCCTTTTGGCAATACATCCAATACTTCTAAACCAAAATAGATGAGCATGATCACAAGCGTTGAAAACAGGAATAGAGAGTAGAAGACCTGTTTTTGGCGAAGTGTTAAAAGCCACTCTTTTTTGAGAAGCGCTATAAACATTATTCTTTCCAATCTCCAAAATATTTTAATTTTCCGTTCTCAAGAAATAATAGCGTGTCCGCAATTGATTTAATGAATTCTTTTTCATGCGCCGCAACCAAGCACAAACCTCCGCCCATTTTGAATTTATTTAAGAAACCTTGAACCTTGTCAACTGAAGCTGTGTCCAGACCTAAAAAAGGTTCATCAAGTAACAACACTTTTGGCTTTGGAAGTAAAGTTCTAGCCAACGCAACACGTTGTTTTTGACCATGAGACAAAATTGATATAGGATTATTTAAAAAGATGCTCAGATCAAAGAGATTTGTAACATAATCAATGCTATCTTTAGAAACGTCAAAAAGAGACGCATATAATTCAAGATTTTCCAACACAGTTAAGTCTCTATAGAGATATGATTCTTGGGCAACGACACCAACTTCTCTCCTGGCTATTCCTTCCATGTCAAGCGAACCTGAAGTTGCCCTTTCAAGTCCCGCAATGATTCTAAGTAGCGTTGTTTTCCCGGCACCATTCGGCCCCGCAAAAACACACACCTTTCCGGCTTCAAATCTTGCAGAAACCTGATCAACGGCAAGAATACTACCAAATCTTTTTGTTATAGATTCTATCCGCATTTTTTTCTTTGCCAAATGGCATATCCGATTCCACAAAGTGTGAGTAAAACTGTCAAAACATAGTATTCATTGATAGGCTTTTTATGAACATCTTCGTGTCCGCCTTTTATTTCCCCTCCCATCTCTGGTGGAGGAAGACTTGGCCCGGATTCGGCTCCGGCACCCACAAACAAATTCAATTTTCTCACCTCTTCATCTTTGCCCAGGGATATAAAATCGGTGCGATATAATTTACCTGAATATTCGGTGCTAATTGAATATGAGAAATCTTTTGAGCGGAATATGTTCTTGAAGCTATAACCGCCCTTCATATCAGTCTTCTTTGGAATTGATAAGACAAGTTGATGGCCTTCAAGAATTTCCAGGTTCACCAGGTGATTAGTTATCGGTTTTTTGTTTTCCAATAAAGTGCCGTTTATAACACCGGTAACATTTGTCATCGCTTCGTGAGGAGAATTGTCAGCCGCTACCGCTGAAAATGAAAACATAACAACCAAGACAATTGCCGACAAATATTTCATTATAGATCTCCTTCGTCAGAAATTCCTAATGCAACATCCAGATCTTCATCTTCGTCTGTCCCCAGTTCATTCCTCATTCTTGGCAATATTGCGACTATAGTCCCTATTATCATAAAAAGGCCGCCTAGCCACACAAAACTTATAACCGGATTTACAATAAATGAAAACTCGCCAGTCATCTCATCTTTCGTAATACCACCTAGCGAAAGATATAGATCTTTAAATAGACCCATATCAAAATCTATCTCAGCAATAGGCTTTTCCTGATTTTTATGGATAAAAAGTGCGGGCTTCAGCACATCTATTTTTTTACCATCCTTTGTTATAGAAACAGTCGTTATCAACCCTTCGTTATCAACCCCTTTAACCCATTCAAGAGAAGTTAGAGTTAATTCATAGCCAGCAACATTCTGAGCTTCGCCCTTCGTGAGAGATATTTGCTGATCGGTCTTATAGGCACTTCCAACTATTCCAATAAATAATAGAGCTATTCCAAAATGGACTGTATACCCACCATATCTCCTTGGCGCCAAACGGAAGAGTAGATATTTCGCCTTGAATATACTGCATGATCTCTTTTTGGCCTCATAAAAAATAGCTCTTGCGACGCTGATATACATTGAAATTATCACCAGAGTAACTCCGGAAATTGCCAGCACAGAAAACCATTCTCTAATTCCAAAAACCAAAGCTATGATCCCTGCCAAAAAAGATAAAGCTAATGAAATAATCAATCTCTTCGAAAACTTAGTTTTTTTCCAATTAATTTCAGGACAAATGCCTGTTAAAAATAGAAGTGCAATTCCAACCGGAGCCATGACACGATTAAAAAATGGAGGGCCGACTTCAAGCTTTTGCCCGGTGAACCACTCTGCAAAAAGCGGCAACACAGTTCCCCACATCACAGCAACGAGAGCAAAGATAAACAAGATATTATTAACATAGAATGCCCCTTCGCGGGAAATTAGCGAACCAATTTTTGGGCCGCCGGTCAATTTTCCTCTTCTTACGATAACAAGAATAATAGAGAAAAGCATAGCAAGAGCTAGGAAGATAAGAAAATATGTTCCGATTGTGACATCAGAAAAACTATGGACAGATTGAATCACACCACTTCTGGTTATAAATGTTCCGAAAATTGTTAATAGGAA